>JAENVT010000022.1 GCA_016650435.1 Ilumatobacteraceae bacterium | reverse complement strand
TGCTGTCGATGGCCGGCCTCGGTGTGTTCGTCTACGGATTGATCGAAGCACCGAAGTGGGGCTGGGGCTCGACCCAGAGCCTCGCCGTGATCGGCTCCGGCATCGCCCTGCTCGCGATCTTCGTCATGTGGGAACTGCGCAACAGCACACCGATGCTCGACATGCGTCTGTTCAAGGACCGCCGCTTCGGCGTTTCCAGCCTCGGGATGACGCTCGTCTTCCTCACCATGTTCGGCTTCTTCTTCGTCGTCAGCCAGCTGTTCCAGCTCGTGCTCGGCTACGGCTCGTTCGAATCCGGCCTGCGGATGCTGCCGATCATGCCCGTGATGATCATCTTCAGCACCCAAGCAGCCAGCCTCGTGCAGCGGTTCGGTGCTCGCACCGCGGTCACCGCCGGCATGATCCTCACCTCTTCTGGCGTGTTCATCCTCAGCTTCCTCAACGCTTCATCCGGCTACGGCCATGTGCTGATCGGGATGTTCGTGATGGCATCGGGCATGGGCCTGACGATGACGCCGATGACCGAGCTGATCATGTCGTCGGTCCCCCGCGACAAGGCCGGTGTCGGCTCGGCTATGAACGACACGACTCGCGAGGTCGGCACGACCCTGGGCGTTGCCGTGCTCGGCAGCATTCTGTCGTCCGGCTACACCTCGAATCTCGGCCCCGTGGTCGCCGCACTTCCGGCCCCCGCCCGGCAGACGGCTGAGGGCTCGTTGGCCGGCGCACTCGGCGTCGCTCATGAGATCGGCGGAACGCAGGGCGCGGCGATCATCGACGCAGCCAAGTCGGCATGGGCCGACGGACTGCAACTATCGATGTTGATCGGCGCCGGCATCGTGCTGCTCGCCGCCGCCATCGCTGCCCGCTATCTCCCCGGCACACTCGGAAGCGCCACCGACGAAGTGATCGACCTCGATGGCTTCACCGCCGAGCTCGACGGCTATTCAGTGGTCGCCGGCGACTAACGCCAAACGCGAAGTGCGTAACTTCAATGCACACTGTCCGCATTGAAGTTACGCACTTCTCCGCGAGTCGACCTCAACCCGTTTGGCAGGAACGCAACGCGAGATGAATGGGCCAAGACGTCGGCCTGACGTCTGTGCGTTCGCACAGACGTTCCGCGTCTTTGTTCGCTCACGCTGATCGAACAGCGTGAACGCTGGTCGCGAAATGGGCCGCTGGCGCCCATCGCGGTGCCAGCGATGCGCAGCCGGGCTTGCGCCAGGTCTGTCGTTCTGACCGATCCCGGTTCGCCCACCCCGTGACCGTCATTGCTCGGGCTTCCCCACACCAACAGTCCAATCAGTCGGCTGAGGTCAACCCGCGGCGAGGCCAGCGGCCTTGACGCCGGCGATGCATATCTCCTCGTCCTCGTCGCCGGTGCCCCCTGACGCACCGACCGCGCCGATCACCTGGCCTGACGAATCCTTGATCAGCACTGCGCCGGTCTGGGGCAGGAAACGGCCGTGTGCCGTTGAGGCCAAGGACACGAAGAAGTTTGGATTGGAAGCCGCCCGTTCTGCGAGCACACGGCTCGATGCTCCCATCGCAACAGCTGCCCAGGCTTTGCCCGTAGCGACGTCGAAGCGGAACATGCTCGCCGCATCCTGTCGTTGTGCAGCCTTCAGGTGACCGGCGTCGTCGAGCACGACGACAGCCATCGGTGGGTATCCGGCGTTCGCGGACGCTGCGAGCGCAGCCTCGATGACGGCGTTGGCCGTGGAGAGTGTGAGTGCTGTCACCCGGTCAGAGTAGACGACCGGTCACGCGGTGTTCGGAGCTGTGGTCTGACCGCCGTCGCGAGCCGGACAGCCACTCGCCGACCGCGCTGTCGGTCACCGGGTCTTTGTTTCTCGTTCGATGTACTCGTCGGCGATCTTGGTCGGGGCGCACGCCAACCAACCGTCGATGATTGCCTCGCGCAGCGGGCGTTTGCTGACAGCCTTCAACTGGATCAGCACGGCTGCGTACCCGTCGAAGTGCGGAATCGTGAAGAAGGCCTTGGGTTGCGCGGCGAGCACCGCCTCCTTCTCGCCGCGGTCGTCGACGCGGACCGCGAGTATCGGTCCGTCTGGTGGTGTGACGTCGCCGAACCGCTTTAGGTCAGCCTTGCTGAACGGCCGCTCCCAGGCAAACGCCTTACCGGCAACAGACCACGAGCGATGGCCATGACGCTCGTCCTCAACGACCTCCGGCAGCTCTAGTGCCATGCGCGCGGCCTCGTCAACGCTCATCATGATTGTCTATCGACCCTGATCGACTGACCGACCGGTGCACAGGTGGTCGAGGCGCTCCAAGGTTTTCGTCATGGCCTCGATCCATATACGACCGTTGTCCATCGACAAACGGTCACCGTCGGCCACCCCGGAGCAGTCGTAGATCTCGGTCACGATCGTCGCCTGTGGACCATCGGGAACCAGGTCATAGATCCACCGTTGTCCCCAGCGGCGCTCCGCCGCGGGCGCGACGGCGTCGGGGTGTCCGCGTCCAGCCTCCGGCTCCCAACCGATGCGCCGGTCCTGCTCGAACTCGACGACGTGATTGTTCATCTCGTAGTCACCATGCTCGACGTAGTACATCTTGATGACGAAGACGTCGCCGACGGCCGACACAGCAGAATCGGAAACCGATCCGCGCACCATTCCGGAACCATCCAAATCGACATGTTTCTTTGGATTGACCAAGACCTGAAAGATGTCGCTTGCCGCAGCGGCGATCCGTCGCGTTGCGGCTACTTGCCCCGGTTCCACTTCCATGGCTGGCGACCGTCAGTGGCGAGGAGCCGCGAGGAAGACCGGAATCTGACGATCTGTCTTGGCCTGGTACTCCGCATACGGCGGAAACGCAGCTACCGCACGGTCCCACCAGGTGGCGCGCTCGTCGCCGCTGAGCTCGCGCACGTCGAATTCTCCTGGCGCCGGGCCGTCCTGGATTTCGATCGGACCGGCGTTGTCCTTCAAGTTGTAGTACCACACCGGATTCGCCGGTGCTCCGCCCTTCGACGCGACGAGTGCGTACTGTCCGTCGTGTTCGACCCTCATGAGTGGGATCTTGCGGATCTTGCCGCTCTTCACGCCAAGCGTGGTGACCACGATGATCGGAATTCCCGTTTCGCGCAGGGTGTTTCCCTTCGCGCCACCGGAACCTTCGTACAACTCGACCTGATCGCGTACCCACTGCGCCGGACTCGGTTCGTATTCTCCTTTGAGTGCCATCTCCTCAGGATAGGAGGCATGCGCCCGCCCTGCGACGGCGGCGAGTCCCGGTCTACATTCGGGGCAACGCACATCGGGAGGCACCATGGTCATCGTCGGAGGAACATTCGAGTTCGATCCAGACAAGCGCGATCTGTTCCTAGCGAGTCGCGCCAAAATGATGCGCGTTTCGCGAGCCGAGCAGGGCTGCCTCGAGTACTCCTTCTGCGCCGACCCGCTCGATACCGGCCGGGTCGTGCTCTTCGAACGGTGGACAGATCAAGACGCGCTCGACGCGCACCTCGTTGTCCGCCGAGCCAACCCGGAACCGCCCGAGACCGCCGTCGTGCCGATCTCGTCATCGATCGTCATCTACGACGTCAGCGGCGAGCGGCGGCTC
The DNA here is from genome assembly GCA_016650435.1 of Ilumatobacteraceae bacterium. The sequence goes on along the minus strand of JAENVT010000022.1, from coordinate 3,733 downwards.
GGCTGAGCATGCCGTCATTGTTCGAGTTCGCCGGTGGAGAGACCGGCCTGCACCACCTCGAAGACGCCTTCTATGGATCGACGAAGAGTTGCACCCCCTTCGCGAGGTTCCTCGTTGGACGTGGGCGGGCGACGACTGACTGACATGGGCCTTCATGCTCCGCGCGCCGGCCGGCGGGCCTGGATCGTCGCGGCATTTCTCGCGTTGGCTGCGTGCGCCGGTGATGGCGCCGCGTCTTCACAGGCCACGCTCGCGCCTCTCATAACTGCTCCTGCACCGACAGTGGCTTCCACATCGACGTTGGCCGTCGCCACGTCGACGTCGACAACTTCGACGACCATCGCGGCTCCGACCACGACTACCGCGATCTCGACGGCAACGCCCCCCGTCGCGACCGTTGATCCGTCCCAGCCACCGCAGATCGACGCTGCCGCCTACGTGGTCTACGAAGTTGGTGCACAGCGGTGGCTCGCAGAGCAGGAAGCCGACACTCCTCGACCAGTGGGCAGCTTGATGAAGTTGCTCACTGCGTTCGTTGTGATGCAAGCCGGCGACCCCACACATGTGGCCACGGTTCCAGCGATGCACCCCGACCCGGCCGAGTCTGCGATCGGACTGTACGAAGGGCAACGCTTGCAGCGAGATGTGCTACTACGCGCTGAGCTGATCGTCAGTGCGAACGATGCATCGCGCACGTTGGCACTTGATGTCGGTGGCACAGAGGAAGCGTTCGTGGCGATGATGAACCAGGCCGCGCAGGCGCTCGGCATGGTCAACACCGTGGCGGTCAACTCAGTCGGGCTCGACGCGGATGGGGCGCACTCCACGCCTCGTGACATGGTCGTGATCGCCACGATCCTCATGGAAGACCCGACCTTTCGTGCCACCGTCGCCCGCACCGATGCCAGGATGAACGGGCAGCACTTCAACGCCACGAACAAACTGTTGACCAGCTACGAGGGTGCCACCGGCGTGAAGACTGGCCACACCACTGATGCTGGCTACTGCCTGGTCGGCTCGGCGACACGTGGAGATCGCAGTGTGATCGTGGCAATCCTCGGTGCACCCAGCGACAGGGCGCGCATCGACGGTGCGTCGGCTTTGCTCGATTGGGCGTTCGAGCAGTAGTCAGCGGGCGTCCGCCAGACCGGGCTCGATCGGTGACTCGCCGGTGGCTGCGTCGCGAACTCGGCTGTACCTCACAAGCGTGACTGCGGAGTCGAAGGTACGGGTGTCATCGAGTCGAAGGTTGAATCGTTCGCCGAGAGCCGGGAAGATCGATGGCCCGCCGCCGAGTACGACGGGGTGGATGAACAACCGGAACTCGTCGACCAGGTCGTTTCCGATCAACGTCGAGGCGATGTCGGGGCCGCCGAAGCAAACCAGACCGGCATCGGCCTCTGCTTTGAGCTTCGTGACTTCTTCGACGACGTTGCTCCTGACAACTCTGCTGTTCCAATCGGCTTCCGTCAGTGTTCGCGAGAACACAATCTTGGGCATCGGCTTCCAGAGCTGAGCGAAAGCGACATGGAACGGCGAGTCGGGCATCCAGGTCTCGGCGTCGGGCCAGAACGCAGCCATGCCTTCGAAGACCTTGCGGCCGTACAGAAACGTGCCCATCTTGCGCAGTTCGGGAAGTCCGTAGGACGTCATATCGTCGCCGACGGTAGGCCAGTCGAATTCTCCGTTGGGACCTTCGGCGCGGCCATCGAGGATGGTCTGCATCCAGAGGGTGAGGGTGGCAGTCATTGCATTCTCCTTCGAGTTGTTGTTTGGTTGGGAATTGATCGGCCGCTCACGCGGCCCGTGGTTGTGGTGAGAGTGATACGACGGATGCATCCCGTGCGACGGCCACCACGGACTGTCGGTCGCGCCGCGCAGGCAGGCAGGCCGCCACCACGACGACTGCTGTCGCACCAAACGCGACCCGGAAGCCGCTGTGGGCAGCGACGACGCCGAACCCCGCGGCACCGAGGCCGAGACCAGCGTCGTACGTTGCGTTCCACATCGCGCTGACCTTGTTGTACCGATCGACCGGCGCACGTTCGTACATCACAGCCAGGCTGGCGTTCTCGATCACACCGAAACCGGCGCCGAACAGAACCATCGAGATCATGACGGCCACGGCGCTTGGTGCGGCGACCAGCGCCAGCACCCCGATTCCAGAGATCGCAGCTGCCGGCAGCATCAGACGAGCGTGACCGTGCCGGTCGCCGCGCCGCCCCGCCCAGAACCGGGTCGCCGTCGCGGTGATCGAATGAACGAAGAGGCCGGCCGGCACCAGACCCCCGTGCTGATTGTCGATGGCGACCGGTAGAAACGTGACCACGACGCCCGCGCCGACGGCGTTGGCGAGGAACACCATGACAGGCATCGCCATCGTGGCCGTTGTCGCCATCGTGGTCGGTGTCGACGACGAACGAGATGCCGCCACCTTCGGAGCTGTCGGCCGTGCGGCCGAGGTTGGTTGCTCCGGTAGCCCGCCGACGACGGCAAGTCCGACAAGGGCGCTGACCGAGCCGGCGATGAAGACCGGACGGAAACCAAGGTGCTCGGCGATCCACACACCGGCAGGCAGGGCGACGACAGCGGGTATGCCGGTGATGACTCCGTAGAGCGCGACGGCCTCACCGCGCCGGGCGCCCGTTGCAGCACGGGCTACCGAAGCGCTGCCCAGCACCGCGACGACTCCGAAGCCGACGCCCCGGGCGATCGATACACCGATCACGACAGCAGAATTCGGCCAGACAGCCAGGACGACCGCTGGTGCGCCGAGGAGTAGCAGCCCGATGCCGAACATCGAGCGCGTCCCGCACAACCTCGACAACAACGGTGTGGCCAACTCGCCGATGACGGTTGCGCCCATCATGAACGACGTGACGAGCCCGGCTGCGGATCGAGACCCGCCGATCGCGACGACAAACTGCGGGACGACCGCCAACATGACATAGAAGCTGGTCAATGCGCCGAACGTGGCGAAGAACAGCATCGCCATCGATCGGGTGACCAGCCTGCTCCTCTGTAGGGCCTGGACTGAAGGCTGCTGATGTTCGGCTTGCGTGTTCATCGACGATCCTCCGTTGTCGCGCTTCATTGCCTTGTCGGAGTCGGATCGCGTTTCTCTACATCGATTGACAAGAACTCTCGGAGGCGTTATCGGCTCCGATGGTCGGTGCATTGGCCCTGCGTCGTAGGCGACTGCCCGGTCAGATCGCTTGGCGGGTGCTCACCGCCGGCGTCGCGCTGGCAGCTGCGGGCGAGGTGATCGACTTCATCTGCATTGCGGCGCGTCGGCGACCGCTCGTAGGCGGCGCACGCCGAGTCAAGTCACGAACTCTCCGCCTTCAAACTGGAAGTTTGGCCGTGACGACTCCACCGGAGTCGTCACGGTACCGCGCGTCGAATGTGTAGGCCTCGGCCTCGAGCGGGTTGCGGTGATACGCCGTGAGATCGTCTCGTTTGGCGAGATACGGCGGAAGATTTCCGCCTCCCTCGATGTAGCCGCTGCCGTACGCACAGGCGAACGACGACTCACCCCCGAGGCGGCGAGCCTGGTCGACGTGAACGATCTCGTGGATGAGTTGCACGAGACTCAGCGGATTGCTTTCGTCGAGATCATCGCGCCAGAAGATCGAGTAGCCGAACGTCATCGCATAGATCGAACCTGTCTGACGAAAGCGATTCGACGGCAACCGGCAACCGGTCCGGACCGTGATCTTCGTAAGTTCAAGGT
>JAENVT010000021.1 GCA_016650435.1 Ilumatobacteraceae bacterium | reverse complement strand
GGGACCACCAAAATCAGGCGATTCGTCAACCAGCCCTCTTGGCCGGTCAGGAACTTGACGACCGGAATCGCCGCTTCGCCAACGGCTGATCCGATGGCCACGAAGATCGCCGCAAGCCACCACTGCGGGTCAGGCGTGATGCTGAGGACGTACCCCGACGTCAGCCCGGCCAGACCGTATGCCAAGGCCGTGAGCCCGAGCGGCGTGCCAACGCCCAAGTCGTACATCATGCCCAACGCAAACCCGGCGAACGCTCCGCGCTCCGAGCCTGCTCCTGCTCCTGCTCCCGCTGCCAACGCCAACACAACCTGGATGACGACGCCGTCAACTCGGTATGTCGCGCAGACCGTGCGTTGAATGCCCAAGACCACGAGGGCGACGGGGATCAGTCTGGTGAAGAGGGCAAACGGCAGTGAGCGCACGAATCAAATCGCGGCCTGGTTAGGGACGAACAGCACCACGCTGACAAAGTTGAGCTGGGTGAGGCTGGCATTCGGCTCGACCTCGACGATAGGCGAGCGGCTGCCCAGTCGTCGGGTGACGGCGGTGATGGTGCCGATCGGAATGCTCTGCGGCGCGAGGCTCTTTGTGCCACCGGCCGTCTCGACGATGTCGCCGATCTTCACGTTGGTCAGCGCGGTGTCGTCGATGAGGCTGAACAACAACGGGCGGTCGGCGCCCTGCCCGGTGATGTCGCCAGTTTCGCGTCGAACCTTGAAACTGGGCAGCGTCGTCGATGTCGTTGATGTGCTCGACGTTGTGGTGCCGCCCGCTGTCGCACCGACCCGAGGGATCGTCGTTGTCGTCGTCGACACCGGTGTGGTCGTTGTAGTTGTCGTCGTGGTGCTCGTCGAAGTTGTCGGCCCCAGCGACCGCCCGCTAGGAGTTGTGCCAAATGTTGTCGACGACGTGGTCGAGGAAGCGTCGGTTTCGTCGACGCGACTGAGGACCTGCGCCTGCACAGCAAACTGCGGATCGGTGATCAGCATCACGAAGCTGCTGTCGGGATTCACTTTGGTGACCTTGCCAATCAACCCCGCACCGTCGGTGACCGGCATTCCAACAGCGACACCGTCGCGACTTCCGACCGTGACCTCGATCGTGTTCTGGAAGTTGCTCGGTGCCTCACCGATGACCTGTGCAGCCACTCCCTTGATGTTGCGCACTGACGTCAGGCGGTTCAACTTCAACAGGTCGTTGGCGATGTTGATGGCCGTCTTGGCCTCGATCTCGGCACCCTTTTGATGCTCGATCTGGTCGTGCAACGCCTGGTTCTCGGTCTTCACGTCCTGATAATGGGTGATGCCGTACCACGCGTTGGCGACCGGCTTCGACACGGCGTTGGCGGCGATGTCGAAGGGGCGGATGATCACCGAGAACGCTTGGCGAGCTTTGTCGATGACGACGTTGTTGCCGCGACGGTCGAGGGTGATCAACAGCAACGACGTCAAAATGAGCAGCACAACGACGCGGCGGCGGCTCAACGACGAAAGCACAAACGGCCTGTGGCGTCTAGTATTCGTCGCCGCCGAGCGACATCAACCCGCGCATCGCGTCGATGTTCTCGAGTGCGCGCCCGGAGCCGATCACGACGCTGTACAGCGGGTCGTTGGCGATCTTGATCGGCATGCCGGTCTCGTGATTGAGACGCCGGTTGATCCCCGCCAGGAGTGCGCCGCCACCGGTGACCATGATGCCCTGTTCCATGATGTCGGCGGCCAGTTCGGGCGGCGTCTTGTCGAGCGTGGTCTTGACCGCGTCGACGATTGCCGACAACGGCTCGGCCAACGCCTCGCGGACCTGCTCGGTTGTCAACGGCACCGTGCGTGGCAGACCGCTGATGAGGTCGCGACCGCGGATGTCGGCGGTCAGCTCTTCGTCCAATGGCCACGCCGAGCCCATGTGGATCTTGATCTCTTCGGCAGTCCGGTCGCCGATGGCCAGCGAGAATTCCTTTTTGACGTACTGCATGATCGCGTCGTCGAGTTCGTCGCCGGCCACGCGCACGGACTGCGCTGTGACGATTCCGCCGAGCGAGATCACTGCGACTTCGGTGGTGCCGCCGCCGATGTCGACGATCATGTTGCCGCTGGGTTCGTGCACCGGCATGTCGGCGCCGATTGCAGCCGCCATCGGCTCTTCGATGATGTGCACGGGCTTGCGCGCCCCGGCATACTCGGCTGCGTCTTGGACGGCGCGTTGCTCGACACCTGTGATTCCCGATGGAACGCAGATGACCATGCGCGGCTTGCTCCATCGACTGGCGTGCACCTTCTGAATGAAGAACCGCAGCATCTTCTCGCAGACTTCGAAGTCGGCGATGACCCCATCTTTCAAGGGTCGGATTGTCTTGATGCGGCCAGGTGTGCGGCCCATCATGCGCTTGGCTTCGAGCCCGACAGCGACGGGTCGACCATCGCTGATGTCGATTGCCACAACCGACGGTTCGTTCAACACAATGCCTTGACCACGCGAGTAGATCAGGGTGTTGGCCGTGCCCAAATCGATGGCGAGGTCACGACCGATCGCGAGTGGGTTGTTCCTGGCC
>JAENVT010000020.1 GCA_016650435.1 Ilumatobacteraceae bacterium | reverse complement strand
CCACAAGGCCCTCGACCGCAAGGTCTGGCTGCCCAGCGGCGGCTCGTTGATCATCGAACACACCGAGGCCCTGACCGTCATCGATGTCAACACTGGCAAGAACGTCGGCACCTCCAACCTCGAAGAAACCGTGTTCCGCAACAACCTCGAGGCGGCCGAGGAAGTCGCCAAGCAACTCCGCCTGCGCGACATCGGTGGCATCGTCGTCATCGACTTCATCGACATGGAGATCAAGGACAACCGCCGCAAGGTGGTCGAAGCGTTCCGCTCCGCCCTTGCCCGCGACAAGACCCGCACGCAGATCTTCGACATCTCCGATCTCGGCTTGGTCGAGATGACCCGCAAACGAATTGGCGAGGGTCTGCTGGTCAACTTCGCAGATCAATGCCCCAATTGCGCCGGCCGCGGCGTCATCATCGACCACGCGTTGCTGGAATGAGCCGAGCACTTGCGCGGCCCGTTGTTGTCGGTCGTTCACCCGATAGGATCGCATGGCTATGTACGCAGTGATCGCATCCGGTGGGAAGCAAGCAAGAGTCGCAGAGGGCGAGCAGGTGCACGTTGAATTGCTCGACGCCGAGCAGGGCAGCGAGGTATCGCTGACCCCTGTGCTGGTCGTCGACGGTGACACCGTGCTGGCCACGCCGTCGCAACTGGCCGGCGCGACCGTCACTGGCAAGGTGGTCGGTTGGGCTCAGGGGCCGAAGATCGACGGGTTCACCTACAAGAAGCGCACCAACCAGCGCCGCCGGTATGGTCACCGCCAGAAGTACCACGTCGTCGAGATCACGTCGATCAAGAAGGGCTGAATCACGATGTCAAAGACCAAAGGTGGCGGTTCAACCCGCAACGGGCGCGACTCCAACGCGCAGCGCCTCGGTGTGAAGGTCTTCGGCGGCAGCAAGATCCACGCCGGCACGATCATCGTTCGTCAACGCGGCACCAAGTTCCACCCCGGCCGCAACGTCGGCATCGGTGGTGACGACACCCTGTTCGCGCTCACCGACGGCGCAGTGAAGTTCGGTACACGCGGCGGCCGCAAGGTCGTCGACGTCGAAGCGGTCGAATCCACTTCCTGAGTCGTTCAGCGCACTAGATCTCGATGCCCGGTTTCGGCCCGGCCATCATTCGTTTTCGGCTACGACCTTTCCGTTTTGGATGACGGTCCGAATCCGGTGCTCCAAGTCGTCGATGTCGAGAGCGTCGCCTCTGGCGACGATGATGTCGGCTCGCTTGCCGGCCTCGATCACACCACGATCAGCTTCGAGTCCCATCAACTCTGCAGCTGTGCGGGTTGTGGCGATGATCGCCTGGGCTGGCGTCATCCCACAGGCCACCATCTGCTCGAGCTCGCGAAGATTCTGACCGTGCGGCGTCACGCCAGAGTCTGTGCCCATGGCCACCTTCACGCCTGCAGCAATCGCTTGACGGATGCTCTCGCGGTGCACGGCCATCACCATGTTGGTCTTGTCGATCGCGTATTGCGGCACCTTCACGCCTCGGTCCACCGCTTGCAGCACGCCCATCGGGGCGATCAAGGTCGGCACGAGGTAGGTGCCGCGCTCCAACATCATCGAGATTGCCTCGTCGTCGAGGTAGATCCCGTGCTCGATCGAACGGATGCCGGCGCGTACCGCCGACTTGATCCCGTCGGTCGCCTGAGCGTGAGCCATGACCCACTTGCCTGCCGCTGACGCTTCGGCAACGAGAACATCGAGTTCGTCGTCGCGGTAGTGGCCGTGCCGCGGGTCGTCGCGCGGCGAGAGCACACCACCGCTCGTGCAGACCTTGATCACGTCGGCACCGGCGCGGATCAGCTCGCGAACCTTCTTGCGCATCTCCTCGGGACCGTCAACGATGTTGTGCGGCTTCCCTGGATGGTGGACGCCGATGATGCTCGGCATGTGCGCGCCACACGGCTGCCACGAGTCGCCATGGCCACCCGTCTGACTGAGGATCGTGATCGAGATCTGCATGTCGGGCCCGGGTGCGAATCCGCGCTGTTGTGCTGTCTTCACCCCCAGGTCGCTGCCACCCGCCTCTCGCACAGTCGTGACACCGGCCGCCAGCGTTCGCGCCATGCGCTCGGCGGCAAGGTAGAAGTTCATCGAGAACGGTGTATGCACCGATGACATCGGATCCAGATCTCCGTCGACCATGAAGTGCACATGACAGTCGATGAAACCGGGGTAGACAGCATGCCCCGTTGCATCGATCGCCTCGTCGCCATCCAGGGACGTGCCGACATCGACGATTCGGTCGCCTTCGATGACGACATCGGCGATCGATGCGGAGCCGTCGTTGCTATCGAAAACCTGGCCGCCCTGGATCACCGTACGTGTCATATCGGTGCATGCTAGGCGGGCGTGTTCTAGAGGTGCGTGTCGATGCCTTGCGGGAGTCGCGAGGTGTCCCATCCGAGCATGGCGACGGCTTGGCGGCAAGCAAAGCGGTCGGTCATCCCACCGACGTAGCTCACTGACTGGCGCAGCGCCTCGGCGCTGCCGGCCTCGAACTCGACGACGTCGGGCAGCAGTTGGGGCTGAGCGGCGTAGTGCTCGACCAATGCCTGCAACAGCGAGATCACTGATCGCGCTTGCTCTTGCGATGCCGGACGGAGGTACACGTTGTCGTAGTTGAACTTGCGGAACGCAGCAAGTGCCTCGGCGGCCTCCGCTGTCATGCCGACTCTGCCCGACTGACTCGCAACTTGGATCATCGCGGTGATGAAGGCGCCGAGCTGGTGGCTTCGCCGCTCTCCACATCGATCGCGCACGATCGCGGGCAGGGCTTCGGGCGTGACGATCTGGGCATCGACCGCGTCCTCGAAGTCGTGGCAGACGTAGGCGATGCGGTCTGCCCAGCTGACGACTTCGCCTTCTGGTGTCTGCGGCGCTGGTCGCGACCACGAATGGTTGCGGATTCCGTCGAGCGTTTCAACGCACAGGTTGAGCGGCGTCAGTGTGACATCGGCGCCCCATACGGCATGGTCGTAGCCACCCTCGACGTATGGCGACAGGGCATCCTCGCTGGCGTGCCCGCCGGGACCGTGACCACAGTCGTGACCGAGGGCGATCGCATCCGTCAACGCGACGTTGAGACCGAGTGCTCTGGAAACCGATGTGGCGACCTGAGCGACCTCGAGGGCGTGCGTCAGCCTGGTTCGCTGATGGTCGTCGGGGAACACGAAGACCTGGGTTTTGCCGGCCAGGCGTCGGAAAGCACTGGCATGCAGGATCCGGTCGCGATCGCGCTCGAAGCAGGTGCGCCATGGATCAGGTGACTCCTCGATTGCCCGCTCGCCGGCGCCGACCGCTCGGGTGGCCAAGATCGACAGTGAGGCGCTCTCGATCTGTTCGCGCTGGTCTCGTTCGACGAGCGACGTCGACCCGCTGCCCGCCCACGAATCGGCATGGGCGAAGGCGATAGCGCCCGCGGCGTGGCCATGCATCGTCGAGGCCCATCGCTCTGCGCGCTCGCCCAATTCGGCCATCAGCCCAGAGTACCGAACAACTCAGGCTCGCCCATCGGCATCGCCAGATAGCCTCAAGAGGTCCTATGAGCGGGTTTGTCGATGAAGCACAACTGAATGTACGCGGCGGCGATGGTGGCGCCGGCTGTTCGTCGTTCAGGCGTGAGGGACCCGAGGCCTTCGGAGGCCCGAACGGTGGTGACGGCGGCAAAGGTGGCGATGTATGGCTGGTTGCCGACCGCAACGTCGCCTCGCTGCTGGCCTTTCGTGACCATCCGCACCGGCGGGCAAAAGACGGCATCCACGGCAAGGGCAAGGATCAACACGGCAAGCGCGGCGAGTCGCTGGAGGTTGCAGTGCCCGAAGGCACCGTTGCCAGTGACCTCTATACCGGAGAGTTGTTGGCGGACCTGGCCAACCACGGTGACCGTTGGCTGTGTGCAGCGGGTGGGCGCGGGGGTCGGGGCAATGCCAAGTTCTGGTCGAACAAGCGGCGCGCTCCCACGTTTGCCGAGCAGGGCGAGCACGGTCAGGACTTGTGGCTGAAGCTCGAATTGAAGCTGATGGCCGACGTAGCTCTTGTCGGGTT
>JAENVT010000019.1 GCA_016650435.1 Ilumatobacteraceae bacterium | reverse complement strand
TTGCGGGGCTTCCGTTGTCGCAGATGCAGAACTCGTTGCCTTCGGGATCAGCCATCAGGATCCAGGTGCTGCCGTGTTCGCTGCATGTGTCGTCGCTGACCCGTTGTGCGCCGAGGCCGGACAGGCGGTCGGCTTCGACATCGATGTCGGGAACCTCGATGTCGAGGTGCATCCGATTCTTGGTCGCCTTTGGTTCGGTCACTCGTTGCAGCAGCAACTTCGGGCCGTTGCCTTCTCGCGGGTACAGCGCGACGTAGACACCGGCAGAGCCGACGTTGGCGTAGCCCAGCGCCTCGGCCCAGAATTCGGCGAGGCGTTCGGGATCAGCGCAGTCCAGCACGAGCCCGAAGTGCGGTGCCGAATTGAAGTTGGTCATGGTCGGGCCATTCCTTTTTGAACGCTCGTCGGGTACTGATCGTTGTGCCGGCTTCAACTGTCGATCAGTAGTTGAATATCAAGGCTCCACCGGCAGTGAACTCGTACAGCGACGGGGCGCCTTTGACTTCAGCGCCCTGCACCCATTCGGCTGCGTCGAGACCGTGAGTCTTCACACACACGGGGCAGGCGAAGAACCGGCCACCTTTGTCGATGTACTCGGCATGAAGATCTTTGATTGACGGCGCTCCGGGCACCACGATGTCGTCGGAGTAGCCCTTGGTGGCAAGTAGTACACCGTCTTTGGTGAGCCACATGAGGGCCTGCTTCCCGGCGCGCAATGCCTCGACCCCGAGCAGGTACCCGATCAGCACTGCCTCGGCGTCATCCGCCGCGTGGGTTTGGCCGACTACGACCTTGTCATCAACTGCCATCGCAGTCTCCTTTCTGGTTGGTTCTTTCGTTAGGTCCGGCGGGCGAGGAACGCGTAGCCGAACACCTCGAACGAACGGGCGTTGGCTTCACCGATAGCACCACCGAAGGTGTCGACGGGTGGACCGATGGTGACGTCTTCGAACCCGGAGTCTTCGAGCATTTGTTGCCAGCCCGCACGGGGCAGCCCTCCGGCTATTCAACCGGTCCACAGATCGACGTCGCGCATCGCCTCGATCGGCACCGGGCGTCCGTTGGCAATATCGGCGAACTGCAACACACCACCGGGGCGCAACACGCGATGGATCTCGGCGAACACCGCTCGCTTGTCGGCGCACAGGTTGATCACGCCGTTGGAGATGACGACGTCTGCCCATCCATCCTCGACGGGCATTGTTTCGGCGAGGCCCTCGCGGAACTCGACATGATCGAAGTCGAGTTGTCCGGCGGTGGCTCGCGATTTGGCGAGCATCTCTAAGGTCATGTCGATCCCGATGACACGGCCGGTCGGCGCAACTTGGGTTGCGGCAATAAAGGAGTCAAACCCTGCGCCGGAGCCGACGTCGACGACACGCTCGCCGGGCTCGAGTCGCCGGAGCGAGAATGGGTTGCCGACTCCGGCAAACGATTCGACCGCCCGATCCGGTAGAGCGTCGACGACGGCTTGGTCGTAGCCGAGCCGGGTCGCAAGTGGGCGGCCAGTGTGGAAGTGGTGGGTGCCGTGTGGGTCGTTGGCGACGTCACGGTACTTGTCTCGTACCTGTGTGCGAAGGGTGTCGACATCGACGAGTGTTTCGTTGGACATGGTCATCCTCCCGTTCCGGCGGCAATCGGTAGGCCGGCTCGTTTCCATTCAGGGAATCCGTCCTCGAGACGACGGGCGTTGAACCCGCGTCTGCGGAGTTGGCGCACGGCCTCGTCCGCGTACACGCAGTACGGCCCGCGGCAGTAAGCGACGATCTCGGTGTCCTTTGACACCGAACGAAGCCGGCGCAGCTCGCCGATCGGCACGGACCTGGCACCGGGGATGTGGCCGGCCTCGAACTCGGCCGATGGGCGAACATCGAGCACGATGGTGTCACCGGCTTTGAGACGCTCTTCGAGTTCGCGGCGGGTCACCGGTTCCAATCCGGCGCGATCTCCGACATACGCGTCGGCGAGTTCGTTGATGCCGGCGACGTGTTCGGTCGCGATGTCGCGCAAGGCTGCCCACACTTCGCCGACACGGTCGCTCGCCAGCATGTACACGATCCGGGTGCCCTCGCGGCGGGTACGAAGCACACCAGCTCTAGCCATCGCCCGCAGATGATGCGAGGTGTTAGCCACACTTTGTCCGATTTCGTCGGCGAGTTGCTCGACGGACCGTTCGCCCTGAGCGAGGACATCGACGATCTCGGCGCGACGTCCACTGGCCAACGCTTTGGCAACCTCGGCGAACGCGTCGAAGAGTGCGTCCTTCGCTGCGCGGTCACCCACCCTGAAGTCTCCGTCTCATCGGTGTTCAAACTACTACTTGAATATTGGGGCAGCAAGGGATACATTCAAGCAGTCACTTGATCAGTCGTCATCGGAGAGGTGAACGATGCGCGTGTACGACTTTGTCGATGAGGGCCTCGGACACTCGTCGTACGTGATCGACCTCGGTGACGGCACCGCCGCTGTCGTCGACCCACCGCGATTCCCGAGCGCCCACGATGCACTCGTCGAACGGCTCCGCCTCCGACTGGCATGGACACTGGACACCCATTCCCACGCCGACTATGTGACCGGCAGCCCTGCCTTGGCCGACCGGACCGGCGCAACCTTCGTCGCACCAGCCGCGTCACATCTCGAATCACCACATCGACCGGTCACCGACAGCGAACATGTAGCCCTCGCTGACGGTATCGAATTGATCGCTGTGGCGACGCCCGGTCACACACCCGACCACCACGCCTACATCCTCGTCGAGAACGGTTCGCCGGTCGCGTTGTTCTCCGGCGGTTCGCTGATGGTCGGCGCAGTCGGACGAACGGACCTGTGCGGCCCCGAGCTAGCCGTTCCGCTCGCGCACGAGATGTTCAGCGCGTTACGCCGATTCGACGAATTGCCCGATGGTCTCGCGGTGTATCCGACGCACGGTGCGGGATCGTTCTGCTCGGCACCCGGTGCCTCGCAACGCACCTCAACCCTCGGCCACGAACGAGACACCAACCCGCTGTTCTCTATCACCGACGAAGACCTGTTCGTCAAGCGATTGGTCGCCGGGTTCGGCACCTTCCCCACCTACTTCGCTCGCCTGCCGGAATTGAACCGCCGCGGCCCCACGAGATACAACGCCGTCCCTCGCCTCGCCGCGCTTCAACCCGACGACGTCGAGCGCCACCTCGCCGAGGGCGGCGTCGTCGTCGACGCCCGACCGGTCGCGGCATTCTCCGCCGGTCATATACCGGGGTCGTTGTCGAACACGCTGCGACCGGTGTTCGCGAGCTGGCTCGGCTGGCTGGTCGAACCCGACCGGGCACTCGCTTTCGTCCTCGACCCTGGTCAAGATCGCGCTGACCTCGTCCGGCAGTGCCTCGATGTCGGCCACGAGCACCTCGTCGGTGAACTCGCCGGTGGAATCGAGGCGTGGACCGATTCTGGGCGGCCGGTGAGCACGATCCCACTCGTCGACCCCGCCGGGATGACTGGTCAGGTGATCGATGTGCGCCAGGCCAACGAGTACGCCTCCGGCCACGTGCCCGGCGCGCTCAACATCGAACTCGGCGCCGTCGAAGACGCCCGCCTCAGGCCGGGACCAGTGAGCGTGATGTGCGGACACGGTGAACGTGCAATGACCGCTGCCAGCATCCTCACGGCTCGCGGAAAGGGCGACGTCGCGGTACTCGACGGCGGACCCGAGACCTGGTCCGACTCGACCGGCAAGCTGCTCGAGACCGCACGGTGAGCACGCCGACTACAGAGGCATCCCTGCGGCTCGGTCTGAAGGAGAACATCGCCCAGTTTTCCCTCCTCGTCGGCGTCAACGCACTCGTCGGTGGCATGATCGGCCAGGAACGCACTGTCCTCCCGCTGCTCGCCAAGCAAGAGTTCGGGCTCACTGCTTTCACCTCGACCCTGACGTTCATCGTCGCCTTCGGCGCAGTCAAGGCAGTGACCAACTTCTTCGCCGGCACGCTCTCCGACCGCTACGGCCGCAAGCCCGTTCTCGTCGCCGGGTGGATCATTGCCATACCGGTCCCGCTGTTGCTGATCTGGGCACCAAGCTGGGGCTGGGTGATCTTCGCCAACGTTCTGCTCGGCGTCAACCAAGGGCTCACATGGTCGACGACAGTGATCATGAAGATCGACCTCGTCGGGCCGACGAGACGCGGGTTCGCGATGGGAATGAACGAAGCAGCTGGTTACGGCGCCGTCGCCATCACCGCACTGGCGACCGGTTTTATCGCCGAGCACGCTGGACTGCGCCCGGAGCCGTTCTTCCTCGGCATCGCCTATGCCGGTCTCGGTCTCGGATTGTCAGTGTTCTTCGTGCGCGAGACCCGTGGTCATGCCCGCTACGAAGCCGCCAACCACGTCGCTACCACCGACTCCCACCGCGCCACACTGACCACCGGCGACATCTTTCGACTCACCTCCTTCACCGACAAGGCATTGTCGTCGTGCTCGCAGGCCGGCCTCGTCAACAACCTCAACGACGGACTCGCATGGGGACTGTTCCCGATCTTCTTCGCAAACGCCGGGATGTCGATCGGACGGATCGGCGTACTCGCCGCGCTCTACCCCGCCGTGTGGGGCCTCGGCCAGCTGTACACCGGTGGACTGTCCGATCGGATCGGCCGCAAACCATTGATCGTCGGCGGCATGCTCACCCAAGCAGTCGCCATCGCTTGGATCGCCGCCACCGGCAACTTCGCGGCATGGGCGGTCGGTGCGATGGTGCTCGGCGCCGGCACCGCAATGGTCTACCCAACGCTGCTCGCGGCGATCGGCGACGTCGCCCACCCGACATGGCGCGCCCGCTCGGTCGGCGTCTATCGGCTGTGGCGCGACGGCGGCTTCGCCATCGGAGCACTCCTCGCCGGCATCCTCGCTGACCTGATCTCCATCCCCGCCGCGATCTACGCCGTCGCCGCACTCACCGCAGCGTCTGGCATAGTCGCTGCCATGCGCATGTACGAAACGCATCCGAGATGAACGATCGGGGCCGCGACACTCGCTCGATCGACGAGATCCTCACCGTCGCCCGCGCCCGCCTCGACCGAGTCGAACCCGACGCACTCGAAAATGAGCGGACCGCCGGTGCTGTGATCATCGACATCCGGCCCGTCGAGCAGCGCACGCGTGACGGGGATCTACCCGGTTCGATCGTCATCGACCGCAACGTCCTCGAGTGGCGACCCGACCCAGCCTGCGAGCACCACATCGCCGAAGCGGCCGAATACGACGCTCGCATCGTGATCGTCTGCAACGAGGGCTACCAATCGAGCCTCGCCGCCGCACTGCTACACGACGTCGGGCTACACCGGGCGACCGACCTCGTCGGTGGCTTTCAAGCCTGGCACGCGTTCACTGAACACGCCCTGAGGCGGCCGGCCGGCCGAAGTCCTGAGCGGTGACTACTCGCCAAGGCTGGCGCGCGCGGTACCTTCGAACGTCCAGCCGAAGGTCTTTGGATCTCCCTTCGCATAGTAGGTGTCCAAAGAGTCGACGCGAAGTCCAGCTTCCTCGATGATCGACGGGATGTCTCGGTCAAGGGTGCAGCCGCAGGCAACTCGACGCTGCACGGGGTTCAGGCGCTTCTGCCACTTGAGTACTTGCGGGTCCGGCGATCGGCCATGTTCGACGAACCGGAAGATCCCTCCCGGACGGAGCACCCGGCCGATTTCGCGCACGGCGGCGACGGGATTGGGAATGCTGCACAGTGTCCACGTGGAAAGCGCCGCATCGACGGAATCGTCGTCGAGTGGCAGCGACTGCCCGTCCAGTCCGACGAATTCCACCGGGACTGCGCTTTTCGCGATGCGCTCGGACGCGAGGACTCTGCCGCGTTCGAGCGGGTCGACGGCCCGCAAGACCTCGACCCCGGGCGGCAGGTGGGGCAGGTTCAGTCCTGTGCCGAAGCCGATCTCGATGACGTCACCGGACAGCGGGGCGCACACTCGTGAGCGGATACGCCGCTTCTGTTTGGTGTTCATCACGCGATTCATGATCGGTGGAAAGAGGCGGTCGGCATAGAAGCCCATGTCTCAGCCTCTCACGCGCTCCCGACGTCACGCGGACGGGTATGGCGTGGGCGTCGCGTTGTCGATGTGGCTGGCGTATTTGCGATCGATCGCCGTGCGAATCTCTCGTGGCGTCTTTCCTTCATTCAGCATGTTCATCACGTCACGCGTGACCCCGAGGCAGATGCCTCAAGTGGGGGCCATCGAGTCGAGTACCACAGTGCCATCGGCATCGATTCTCTTGACGTAACAGTCGCGGTTGCTGCGGTGCCCGGCGTCCTTACCGCAGCCGCAGTAGCACGGAATGAATCGCATCAGCTCCCCGTGAGTGATCTGGAA
>JAENVT010000018.1 GCA_016650435.1 Ilumatobacteraceae bacterium | reverse complement strand
GGCTGCCGGTGCCTGTGCAGTTGATGTGCAGGCTGTGGCTGCCGACGTCGATCAGGCGGCCTGGCATCGGGTAGTCGGCGCGGTCGGTGGTCTCGCGGTAGGTCTCGTAGGCGCCGCCGAAAGCGCACAGCATCAAGGCTGCGAACACCGGGTACACGAGCCACACACGGGTCGGGCTGCGCAGTGCCCGGCGGGCGTGCACGATCATCCAGATCGTGAGCGCGACCACCACCGGTGGCCAGACCCATCCGAGCTGGCTGCCAGTCGGCGCGAAGGCCAGGATGCCGGTACCAGTCAAGGCCATGAAGACGGCCGGGGCGATCGCCCACCGTTGAGGCTGGTCAGTCCAACGCTCGGACAGCAGGGCCAACATCGCCCAGGCCAGCGCGAACGTGACAAGCACCGACCCAGTGATGATGTGCTCCTTCGCCCCGGCCAATGGCCCGGCGACTAGCGCAATTGCCACCACCACACCGGAGATCAGCGATCCGGCAACGACTCGGCCGATGTGGCCCTCATGCACCTCGACGGCATCGGTGTTCACAATTTCTGGTTCGTTGGCTGGGCCTGTCTCGTTTCGGGTGTTCAGCTCGAGTGTGTTCTTCATGGCGTTGATTCCTTCGTGGTGGTGTTGGTGTGGATCACTGTCGCTGTAAGGGGTGGGTGTGCGCATCGGGAGTCACCCCTCAGATCTGCCTGTTCGCGGCTCGCCTGAGTAGAACGCTCAGGTCGAGGCGGTGGCTTCGGAGGTGGCGTGCCGGTGGTGGTGTGCGGGCTCGCCATGTGTCACGGCACTGTGTGTTGTGTGACGTGGGAGTTGTGTGTGAGCGACGAGCGCCGCGCAGAACGCGAGACCCGCGGCGATCCACAGCGAACTGTTCATGGAGTCCACGAATGCGTTCCGGGCGACCGATGCGAGGTGGTCTCCCTGTGCTCCGAGCTGTCGAGCGGTGTGGATGGCGGCGCCAACGTTGTTGGTGAGCATCGTGCGGTCGGTGTTGGTCAGGTTGGGGAAGCGGTCGAGTTCGTGGTGCATCGACGTTGCGTAGCTCGTGGCTGCGACGCTGCCGATCACTGCGACTCCGAGGGCGCCTCCGAACTCGCGGACGGTGTCGTTGACGGCGGAGCCGACACCGGCGCGGGCTGGTGGGAGGCTGGCCATGATCATCTCGGTAGCGGCGGGCATGGCGACGCCAGCGCCGAGGCCGAACAGGAGCAGACCGACGCCGGTCGGCAGGTATGACCCTCCGGTCATGAGCGCAGCCTGTACTGCGACGCCCGTGGTGGCGATCAGGGTGCCGGTGGTGACGGTGATTCGTCCGCCGTGCATCGCTGCGAGGTGGGCACCGGCCCCGGTCCCGAGCAGCATTCCGATCGCGGCTGGGACGAGCGCGAACCCGGCGGCCAGTGGGGTGTAGTCGAGGATGAACTGCAGGTACTGGGCTTGCAGGAACACGGTGCCGGCCATGGCGAAGAAGAGCAAGGTGAGCGCGATGCTGCCCGCTGAGAAGCTGCGGTTGCGGAACAGGCCGATGTCGAGCATCGGATCGTCGCGACGCATCTCCCAGGCAACGAACACGATTCCGATCGCAGCCCCTACCGCGAAGTTGGCGAGTGAAGCGGTCGAGGTCCAACCGCGCTCGGGGGCCTGGATGATGGCGTACACCAGCGAGCCGATCGCGGCGATGGACAGGACAGCTCCGACGGGGTCGAGCCGTGTTGCGTGCGGGTCTCGGGAGTCGGGTACGAGGTGGAGCGCCCCGACGAACGCGGCGATCAGCACGGGCACGTTGATCCAGAACACCGACGACCACGAAAAGCTACGCATCAACGCACCGCCGATGATTGGTCCCACGGCGATGCCGACGCCGCTGGCCGCCGTCCACCCGGCGATGGCCTTGGCGCGTTCACGCGGATCGCCGAACACGTTGACGAGGATCGACAGCGTGGTTGGCATGATCAGGGCGCCGCCGACGCCCATCACACAGCGGCCAACGATGAGAGCGGTGGTCGAGCCTGCCGTGGCGGCGACCACGGAGCCGGCCAGGAATGTGGCCAGGCCAGCGAGGAGCGCGTGTCGGCGGCTGAAGCGATCACCGATGCTTCCTGCGGTGAGGAGCAGGCCGGCGAACACGATGGTGTACGACGCGACGATCCATTGCAACTGGGCCGAGCTCGCACCGAGATCGCCGACGAGTCGGGGCATGGCGACGTTGATGATGGTGTGGTCGATTGAGGTGACGAGTAGGGCGAGCACGAGCACGCCGAGGATGCGCCAGCGATTGGGATGGCTGGCATGGGTTTGGTCAGAGGACTGAGTGATGGGACGGCCGTGCATGGTGACTCCTTGGGTGGTGTTGGTTGGTGTGTGTTTCGAGGTGGTGAAGGTCAGTGGAAGTTGAGGCCAGCGATGATCTCAACGGCGACGATCGCGGCGACGAGCCAGTCGACGGTGACGCAGAACGGCGGCCACCAGCGGGTGCCGGCGACGAACTGGTGGCGTAGTTGCCACAGGTCTTTCAGACCGTGTGCTGCGTACGCGGCGACGATCAACCAGGGGGTGGCTGATACGGCAGTCGCCGCGACGAGCACGAAGATGGCGGTGATGGTGCATTCGACGGCGATGACGCGGGGCCGGCCGTCGGCGACAGCGAAGCCGACGTACACCGCGGCGATCAGCGAGACGATCAGTGCGTGGACTGTCGCGGGGTCGATCCACCAGGTCACGAACGGTACGGCTGCGTTGAGGACCCCGACGGCAAGTCCCCACGCGACGATCACAGTGGTGCATTCCTGCGGGTGCTCGTGCCCAATCGAAATGTTGGCAGTAGCTGTTGTCACGGCCGGCTCCTTGGTTAGCGGTGACTTCACCTTGGGCCTAAGGCAGCCGTGCGCGCATCGGGAGCAGGTACTCAGATTGTGACGACTGGTTTTGCCGATAGCTGGGGGTCAGGCCACTCCGAGGCGTTGGGCGACAGCAGCCGCGTCGACGCGGCTGGTCACCGCCAATTTGCGCAAGATGTTCGAGACGTGCACGCTTGCGGTCTTTTCTGATACGTACAGCGCTTCACCGATCTGGCGGTTGGTGTGCCCGGTGGCGACCAAGCCGAGCACCTCGCCCTCGCGCGGGGTGAGGCCGAGCTGCCCGATCGAGTTGCCATCGAGCCGTACCGGGTCCGGTGCCTGCAGGCTGATCCTGGTGCGGCGCGACACTGCTGCGATCTCATCGAGCAGCGACGCCGCGCCAAGTTCCACGGCGATCCGGTTCGCTTCACGGAGCGCATCGGTCGCCCGGTCAGCCTTGCCGGTGGAAGCGGCTGCGTCGGCTTCGCGGAGGCGGGCCGTGGCGGTCCCCCATGGGTCCCCGAGCTCCTGCCATGCGACAGCGGCCGCCGCCCATGCGTCGGGATCGGGCCCCGTGAGCCGGGTCAGCATTGCGGTGGCATGAGCGAGGTGCGCGGCCGCATCCGGACTCAGCGCATCGCCAGCACGTTCCGTTGGTGAGCAGATTCGGTCGAGCCGCTCCGCCAGCCGCGACGCCACGGCACGCTCGGCTACGGGTTGCCGTCTGGCCTGATCGTCGAGCGTCTGTTCGACCGCCGCACAGATACTGAACATCGCGAACCGTGCTGACCACAACCGGCCGACGTCGACGCTCGCCTTCCAGCCGCGCTCGGCGGCGAGCGCCGCTTGCTGCCAGTCGCCAGCGATCAGATGAACCTCAGCTGACACCGCGTCGAGGAACAACTGGTGAAACGAATCGACTGGGCGGGTGAACGCTTCAGCCAGGAAGCTTCGGGCTGCGTCGATGTGGCCTCGGCGTGCCGCGCCCAGCGCTCGTGAGCGACACAGCCGAAGGTGGGCGGGATTGAAGGCTTCGGCGCCGTCGCGCCGCGCCAGGACCACGTCGGCGTCGGCCCACCGTCCCAACCGGATCAAAGCTTCGGCTGCCAAAGCGTCCAAGTACCCGCCGAAGCCCGCGTCGAGCCCAGTGAGCTGACAGTCGGCGACACCGTCGAGCGTCACGCTCACCGCTTCGGTGTTTCGGCCGGCGTCCAACAAGGCCTGCCCTAGGTACTCAGTGGCCAGCACCCGGGTCTGAGCGCTTGGCGCGGCATGGACCGCCTGACGGCTGAGCGCGAGACCTGCACCAACGGCGTCCTGCGCGGCACGCACGATTCCAAGCACCCTCGTCGCCATCACCCAAGCGAACGGATCGTCGTCACGGCTTTGGACGCCTTCAAACACTTTGCTGCACCACTGCTCGGCCGAAGAGAACCGGCCGAACATCAGCTCCGACTGCGCGAGCCCGGCGAATGTAGCTGCGACGCCACGATGTTCGTCGCCGGATTCCAGCAGCGTCGCTGCACGTTCATACTCGAGCGCGCTCGCGGCGAGATCGCCCGCTGCCCACAGGTATCGGCCCAGCCGTTCGTGGCCCCATGCTGCGCCGAGGGGCGGCGGTCCGATGGCAAACGCGGCATACGCGAGCTCCACCGCGCGGATGTCGCCGACAGTCCCGCTCGCAATTTCAGCGGCCTGCCACATCCGATGCCCGCGATTCATGCCTGCGGCTGTGTCACCGACGTCGTCCCACAACGCGAGGGCCCGCTCGAGCTGGCGGAGCGCAACAGCTGGAGCGACCGTTTCGGACGCGTCGGCTGCGGCCAGCAACGCCACGAACGCTCCCGCATGATCACCGGCGCGGTCCAAGTGAAAAGCAAGCTCACCGATCAGATCGGGACTCGAGGTCGCCGCGCGCGCCGTGATGGCGTCAGCGACGCGACGATGAAGACGTTTGCGCTCCGATGGCAACAGCTCGGCGTAGACGACCTCTCCGATCAGGGCGTGGCGGAGCCGGTACGCCTCACTGCCTCCATCGACCACGATCAGATGCGCCCCCATGGCGGCGCGAATCCCAGCTTCGACCATCGCGTCGTCGAGGCCGGAGACTGTCACCAGCAGGTCGTGCGACGACTCCCGACCGATCGCGGCGACCACACCCAAAAGGTCGCGGCTGTACTGGTCCAACCCGGCCAGATCCGCGGAGATTAGATCTGTGAGCACCGCGGGCAGCGCATCACCGGCAAGGTGAGCGGCGACCAGTTCGTCGGTGTAGAACGGGTTTCCTTGGCCTCGAGCGAGGATTTGATCAACGAGGCCAGTAGGCACCGGTCCGGCGACCATAGTTGCGATACGGGCGGCGACCTCGTCACGGCCGAGACCTTCGAGATGGATTCGGTGCACGGCGGGAAGCCGGGTGAACTCGGCTAGACGTCGCCGTTGCGCCGGGTTGGCACTGGTCTCGTTGGCACGAAACGTCCCGATCAGCACGACGTGTTCGTCGAACAGGTTCCTGGCGAGCAGCTCGAACAGATCCCACGTCGAGGTGTCCGCCCAGTGCAAATCCTCGATGCCGATTATCACCGCGTCGTCGCTGGCG
>JAENVT010000017.1 GCA_016650435.1 Ilumatobacteraceae bacterium | reverse complement strand
TTCATCGAGCGAGAACGCGAGGCCATTCGGCCGCACGAAGTCGTCGCCGACGCTGGCGACTTCTCCGGTCGTCGGATCGCTGCGGTACACGTTGCATGCACCGATTTCGCTCGTGGCGCGATGACCTTCGTAGTCGCTGTCTATTCCGTAGGCCGGGTCGGTGAACCAGACCGACCCGTCGGATCGCACAATGACGTCGTTTGGACTATTGAGTTGCTTGCCGTCGAATCGATCAGCGATGACGGTGATGGATCCGTCGTGTTCGGTTCGAGTGACCCGCCGGTTGCTGTGTTCGCAACTGATCAGTCGACCCTGGCCGTCGAGCGTGTGCCCGTTGGCGAAGCCGGAAGGCTGTCGGAACAGCCCGACCGCCCCCGACATCTCGTCCCATCGCAGCATGCGGTCATTGGGTATGTCGCTCCACACGACATACCTGCCAGCGGGTACGTAGACCGGCCCCTCGGCCCATCGGCATCCGTCATAGAGTCGCTCGATCCGCGAGTCGCCGCGGCACTCTGCGAATCGCTCGTCGATGACCTCGAACCTGGCTGGAATTGTCTCTGGCTTCGTGTTGACGTCGATGGCGGCATGTTAAGGGGCCGGCGCGTCGGGCGCGAGCAATCGACCAAGTGAGGAAGACATGAGTCCGACCGACCGCCACCGGGGGCGAGGGCGGTCAGTCGGACAAAGTCAACACGTCGCGCCACAACCCGCGAAATGTGGTCCGAAGGACGAGTGCCGATGGCATGCCGCGGCATGCGTTGTGTGGAACACACCTCGACGGTTCCCCGGTCTGTCTGGTTCCAAACGTCCTGATCTGGGTACACGGGAGGCCATGCCCGCGAACACCCACGGTGGCCGACACCGGTCGCTCCGATTCGGATCAGACCAAGAGCCTGGGATCCGCCGGCAGGGGACCAAGAGGTTCAGCTACGTCAGTGAACGGACACGCCGGCCGGTGACATCAGCGGCCGATCTCAAGCGAATCAAAGCTCTCGTCATACCGCCGGCATGGACCGACGTGTGGATCGCTGCCGACCCATATAGCCATCTCCAGGCCACCGGTCGCGACGCTCGGGGCCGCAAGCAGTACCGCTATCACGAGGCCTTCATCGACGACCGGGCCAACCATAAGTTCGCCGATCTGGTTGGGTTCGCCGCGTCGCTCGGCCAACTTCGCAGGCGCGTCGACCGGGATCTGCGCACGGGCGAGTTGAGCCACGACCGCGTTGTCGCAACGGTCGTGCGTCTGCTCGACGTCACCAGCCTGCGGGTCGGCAATGCCGAGTACGCCCGCAGCAACAAGTCGTTTGGGCTCACCACATTGCGAAATCGGCATGCCGTAGTTCGCGGTAGCGCGATCCATCTCGAGTTCCGTGGCAAGTCCGCTCACGACTTCGACGTGACCATCGAAAACCCGCGGCTCGCCAAGATCGTGCGATCGTGTCAACACCTGCCGGGGCAACAGCTGTTCGAATACAAGACGCTCGATGACACGGTGCGGCAAGTCGACTCCGTTGACGTCAACGAGTACCTCGGTGAACACGCCCGGCCGGGAGCGACCGCCAAGACGTTCCGAACGTGGAATGCGACGGTGCGCGCCGCCGAGGCGCTCTTCGTCGCCACGCAGCAGGAGGAGACACCGTCGAAGGTGGTGTTGAACGCAGCCATCGATCAAGTGGCGGATCACCTCGGCAACACACGATCCGTGTGCCGCAACAGCTATGTGCATCCGGCGGTGGTCGATGCGTATCTCGATGGGACCCTGGAGCGCCGATGGGGTCGCCCGGTCGGCAAACGAAGCAATGGCCTGTCGGTCGCCGAGAAGAAGACCGTTCGATTGGTGAAGTGAGGGCTACTGGGCCTCGCCCGCCGGTGATCGGCGCAGCACGAGGATTGCCATGTCGTCGGCCGGGGGCGTGTCGAAGGCAGCACGGACGGTGTCGCAGATCAGCCCGGCGAGCGCGTCGGCACCGAGATCATTCGTGGTGACGAGTTGCAACAAATCGGGCTCGCTGAACCAGCGCGACTCGCTGTGTCGTTCGATGACGCCATCGGTAAATGCAATCAGCGTGTCGCCCGACCCGAAATCGATTTCGACCTCGTCTGCATCGACAGTCGGGAAGTATCCGAGCAGCCGGCCGCGTGCCGTGAGCGTCTCGACCCGACCATCGGCGCGTCGCACAATCGGCGGTGGGTGACCGGCGCATGAGACCACGAGATTCGATCCCTCTGTCGACGCTGTCAACGCGGCCAGCGCAATCGTGCAGTACACACCCGACGGGAGAGCACCGGCGCCGTTCAGCATGGCGTTGTTGGCGTGGTCGAGGATCTGCGATGGTGTCAGTCCCATCATCGCCGCCGAGCGGATCGTGTGGCGCACGAGGCCGGTGGCCGCAGCCGCCTCGACGCCGTGTCCCGTCACGTCGCCGACGACCAGCAACCAGTATCCCGGGGAGACGGGAACGACATCGTAGAAATCGCCACCGACCTCCAAACCTTCGCCGGCGGATTGGTAGCGAGCCCCGAGCTCGTGTCCCGGAATGCTCGGCAGCGACCGCGGTAGCAAGGCCGACTGCAAGCCGTGGCTGACCTCTTTGCGCTGCCCCATCAGCCGGGCGTTGTCGAGGAGCACAGCGGTGCGCTCACCCAGCGTCCGGGCCACCCGCCGGTCATCGGCGCTCATGACTCGCTCTCGGTGATTGGCAAACACACACGCACCGAGCACCCGTCCGCTAGCGAGCAGCGGAACGATGATCCCACCACCGAGGTTCATGCCCGTCAAGGCCAGTCGGTGCTCGTCGCTTCGTGCGATCTGAGCGATGAATGCTTCGGGATCGTCCCAAGCCACTTCCTCGCCGGTTCGCAAAACCCGACCGAGTCCGTGCGTTGCTTTGAGGTCCGCGCCGTACGCGCTGACCCTGCGCGTTTCACTGATCTGCTCGCCTTCGACGAACGCGCTGGCTGCGAGACGCGAAATGGTTGGCGACTCCAGAAGGTGGACGCTGGCAATATCGGACAACGCTGGCGATATCAGGTTGACGAACTGTTGCAATGCTTCGTCGAGATTGTCGCCGGCGCCGGCAAGGATTGTCGACGCATCTGCAAGCAGCACGAGACCCGCTTGTTGCCGAAGTGCGGCTTCGTAGAGACGTGCCCGATCGAGCGCGATCGCGCATTGCGTCGCCAGCGCGTCCAGAAACGAGCGATCCGCCTCGTCGAAATCGCGCTCACCATCGAAGCCGAAAACAATCGCTCCCAGTGGCTCCTCGCGGATGATCAGCGGCAGCATCGCGCTGGCACCGTCGCCGCCTGTGTTGGCGAAGATCGGATAACGGTCGGCACGTTCCTGAGGGCTGTGGAGGTAGAGCGGCTCCCGCGAGCGGACCACATCGGAAGCCGGGAGGGGCGCGTCGACGGCAAATTGATGCCACGTATCCATGACTGCTGTGTCGTAGCCGGCGTGTGCCACCACCTCCAGCAGAACTCCATCGGCGGTCAGCAGGCACAGCGTTCCGCGGTTGGCCTCGATCGCGTTCAGCCCGACGCCCAGCACGAAGCTGGCGATGGTCTGCACCTCCATGCGTTCTGCCAGACCTGTTGTCAGTTCGAGAAGGAGCGCAAGGCGGTTCGATGCTCGCTCCATCACGGATCAGGTGCCCTTGGTCAAGATGTCGTATACGCCGGTCGTCTCCAACGTGCGCCTCGTCGCTCCGCTGGCGTGCGTCACGACGATTGCGCCTCCCGCTTTCGCCAGACGCTCACGTGTTGTCAGTAGCAGGCTGATTCCAACCGAATCGATGAAGGTACACCCGGCCAGATCGACGGTGAGGTGCGAGACACCGCTGTCGACAAGGGTGGCGAAATCGCCACGCACTCTTGCCGCGCCCTCGAGGTCGAGTTCGTCAACGATGGTGATCCTGCCAGCGTTCGGCGCGGCTGCGGTGACCGCCGCATCGCCGTCCTCGGCTCCGAGCTGATCGCTCCATGGCGTAGGGCTCGCGCCATATTGGATCTGGGTGATGAACTCACCGAGAAACCAGCGGCGGAACAACAACGCTTGGGGCGGAGTCACGAGGGTCAGCAGATCGCCATTGCGGCAGTAGTCGTCGACTTCGTCGAGCGCTGTGCCGAGTTCGGCGGCGGCAACTGCAGCGTGCGCCGGCACTTCGTAGCGCATGTCGACGTGTGACTCATCGCCCTCGATCGCGTTCTGCAGTCTTTCGCGCGGTGCTGTGTTGAATGCGGCGTATCGCTGATCGAGATGTTGGGAGAGCCACAGCAGCCGGGCTGGGGCCACACCCGATTCGTCGGCGGTGTGTACCAGCGCAAGCTCGCGCACCAATGTGAGGTTGTGGTCACTCGCACGACTGAGCACCGTCAGCGATACGTTCAGAAGTTCGACAACGACCAACTCGTCGGTCATTTTGCGGGTACACCTGAGATCTCGAACCACACGATCTTGCCGCTGCCGGTGACCTCGACTCCCCAGGCAGATGCGAGCATGTCCAGCAGGTTCAGCCCGCGGCCGGTCGGCGAGGTGTGCACCGGCTTGCGTTGAAGGGGCGCTGCCTTCGAGCCGTCGCTGACCTCGACACGAACCTTTGTGTCGAAGAGGTCGCCAGACACCTGTATTGGCGGTCCGGCGTGAAGCACGGCGTTGGTCACGACTTCGCTGAGGCACAACAGCAAATCGTCCAGCCGTGGATGGTTAGCAAAATGTGCCGCAAACAATCGTCGGGCATTGCGCGGGGAGGTCGAATCGGGACCGACACCGAGTTGTATTGCGTGGCCCCCCGAGCGCATCACGCGTAGCACCCTAGCTGCCGCGATGACCCCATCGCTGACAAGCCGGACACACCACATAGCTTGACGATCGTCACCCGAAAAGCGAAACTGTCGAGTATTCATGGCTCAACTGAGCCATCTTCACCTGGAGGTTGAATGCACACGGCTGACGACGGACTGCGCATCGACACGCTGCACCTCGACGGGCACGCGCTGTTGTCGGTCGTCGGCGAGATCGATCTCGTGACTGCGCCCACGTTCGGGGCGGCGATCGACCAGGGAATTCAGCAAGTGGGCAAGGTCGTGTTGGATTTCACCGGCGTCACGTTCATGGACTCGTCAGGGCTCAACGTCCTCGTGGCGGCCGCCGGGCACGGTGACGCGACCGACGCGGTGCTCATCCGAAACGCACCTCTCAGCGTTCACCGGCTGCTGTCGATCACCGGTCTCGACGAGATCATTCGCATCGAGGGCGAACCTACAGACGCGCGACGAGCGGCGAGCTGACGGCTTCCCATGTCGATCGATGCAACGAAGGCGGCCGACCCGCGCGATCACGTCGTCCAGTTCTACCAACACGACGACGAGTTGGCTGCAACGGTCTCCGAGTTTCTGATCGACGGCCTGCGGTCCGGCGGAGCAGCCGTCGTCGTCGCAACGACCGTCCACCTGTTTGCATTCGAGGTAGCGCTGCTCCACAGGGGTGTCGACGTTGTCGCAGCACGAACGGACGGGAGCCTCGTAACCGTCGCTGCCGACGAGGCTCTCTCGCGGTTCCTGATCGACGGTTGGCCAAATTTCGACGTATTCGCCGCTGAGCTCGGTGGCATGATCCGCAAGCTCACCGAAACCGGGCGGCGCGTCAAGGTGTTCGGTGAAATGGTGGCGTTGCTGTGGAACGCCGGCCATGTTGCCGTGGCAATCGAACTCGAGAAGTTCTGGAACGATTTCGGCCGCACGGTGCCGTTCTCGCTGTTGTGCGCATACCCGGCCACTTCAGTCACCGGCGACGGCACTGAGGATGCGTTCCTGCAGGTTTGTCATTGTCACTCAGACGTGATCGGAGCCGGAGAGGATCATTGGGATCCGACGAACAGGTTCGTCGTGCACAGAGCCGAGCACTCACGTTCGTTCAGTGGCCAGTCCCGCAACATCGGCGCAGCGCGCTGCTTCGTTGCCGACACGCTCAGTTCATGGGGACTCGACCAGCTCATCGACGACGGCTCGATCATCGTCAGCGAGCTTGTCACCAACGCAATCATCCACGCAGATTCCGACTTCGCCGTTTCCCTTTCGTCACACGGCGATGCCGTCCGGCTCTCCGTTCGCGACAACAGTCCCGTAGTCCCCGTCCTGTGCAGCCCGTTGCCGGTTGCGATCTCGGGACGCGGACTGCGCATGGTCGCGGCCCTGGCACTGCGGTGGGGCACCTTTCTGGAGGGCGACGGCAAGGTCGTTTGGGCCGAGCTCAACGGGTAATTCGGGCGCGGCTACCCATTGACGGGTTGGGTGAAACCTGGTGCTGCGGCTACAGGAGCGGGCGTCGTTTCGACGAAATCACACCCGTGTCGAATCCGGCCATGTGCAGGCCTCCTCGAAATCGGGCGTGCTCGATCTTCAGGCAGTGGTCCATCACGGCGGTGCGGCCCGCGGCCGTGACGATCTCGACCGCCTCGGGAGAGTTGAGGCCCAACTGCGCCCAGAACGTTCGCGTGCCGGGAATGGCCACGACTTCTTTCGCAACGCTCGGCAGATCGTCGGCCCTGCGAAACACGTCGACGAGATCGGGCACCTCCGGAAGGTCGGCAAGCGTTGGGTAGACGGGTCGACCGAGGATCTCGCCGCCTTTCGGATTGACGAACCACACATGATCGAACGTGCAACTCGACGACAGGAGGTAGGTGGCAACGAAGTAGCTGGCCCGACTTGTGTCGGCCGACATTCCGACGATGGCAACCGACGAGGTCGACTTGATGATCTCCAGCCGCTCGCTTGCGGTTGGGTTGTGCCAATCCTGCGTCATTTCATCGCCTTCGTTGCCACGGTCAGCGCCTGCTCGATGTCCCAGATGATGTCGTCGGGATCCTCGATCCCCACCGAGATGCGAATCAGATCCGGCGGTACGCCACCAGCCTCGAGCGCTGCGTCGGAGAGCTGTCGGTGAGTCGTGCTGGCCGGGTGGATGACCAGAGTGCGGGTGTCACCGATGTTGGCCAGATGGCTGCACAGCTCCAATGCCTCGATGAACGCCCGACCGGCGTCGCGGCCGCCGGCGACGCCGAACGAGAACACTGCGCCCGGTCCCTTCTGCAGGTAGCGCGTGGCGCGCTGGTAATGAGGATGGTCGGCGAGGCCGGCCCACCGCACCCACGACACAGCCGGATTGCTGCTCAACGCCTCGGCAACGACGTAGGCGTTTGCCATGTGAGCGTCCATCCGTTGCGGCAGTGTCTCGACCCCCTGCATCAGCAGGAACGCGTTGAAGGGAGACAGGGTCGGCCCGATGTCGCGCAACTGCTCGGCCCGCAACCGTGTGCAAAAGGCGAACTCGCCGAAGTTGTTCCACCACGACAGATTCCCGTAGGACGCGACCGGTTCGGTCATCCTCGGGAAGTTGCCGTTGCCCCAATCGAATCGACCGGATTCGACGACCACACCTCCCAGCGACGTGCCATGGCCGCCGAGGAACTTTGTCGCCGAGTGCACGACGATGTCGGCGCCCCACTCGATCGGTCGGCACAGGTACGGGGTTGCAACCGTTGAGTCGACCATCAGAGGTATGCCTGCCGCGTGGGCGACGGCGGCAAGACCTTCGAGATCGGCGACGACGCCTGACGGGTTGGCGACGACCTCGGTGTAGATCAGCTTGGTATTTGGTTGCACGGCTGCGGCGAAGTCGACTGCCTGATCGCTGGCAACGAATGTTGTCGTCACACCGAAACGGGCGAGTGTTCCCTCAAGGAGCGTGCGAGTACCGCCGTAGAGTTGCGCCGACGACACCACATGGTCACCGTTCTCGCAGAGCGCGCTGATTGCCAAGAACTCGGCGGATTGGCCGCTGGCAGTCGCCACGGCACCGATTCCACCTTCGAGGCTGGCCATCCGCTCCTCGAACGCAGCGACGGTCGGGTTGCTGATGCGGCTGTACACGTTGCCGTACTTCTGCAAGGCAAAGAGATCGGCTGCATCGTCCGTGCTCTCGAAGACGTAGCTGGTCGTCTGATAGATCGGCATGGCCCGAGCGCCGGTTGTCGGCTCCGGGGGAGAACCCGCATGGATCGCTCTGGTGCGAAATCCCCACCCATGTTCGGTGCGTTGTTCGTGTGACATGTGCCGATCTTCGCGCATGGCCGAAAAGATGCTTGCTGTGGAACTATGAGACGGAAAGGATGTCGAGATGACCGTCGAGACGAGAATGGTGATTCCGACAACATCGCACTGGGGTGCCCACGGAGTGCGCGTCGTCGACGATGAGATCGTGGAAGTGGTTCCCCACCCCACTGACCCCGATCCATCGCCTCTTCTGGCGGGTGTCATTGGCGCCGCACGCCATCGCACACGGATCCAGCGACCGGCGATTCGGCGCGGCTGGCTCGAAAATGGGCCGGGTCCCAGCGACAACCGTGGCAATGACGAGTTCGTCGAGGTCAGTTGGAGCGAGGCTGTCGAAGTGGTGGCGACGGAGTTGGATCGCGTCCGCAAGGCACACGGCAACGAGAGCATCTTCGGCGGCTCGTACGGATGGGCCAGCGCCGGCATCTTCCACCAGTCACAAACACAGCTGCAGCGCATGCTCAATCTCATCGGCGGCTACACGAGGTCCATCAACTCGTACAGCAACGGCACGTCGGTCGTCATCCTTCCGCACATCGTCGGCAGCGCTGAGGAAGTGCTGCGCCGGCCAACGTCGTGGCCGACGATCGTCGAGCACACGAACCTGGTGGTCGCGTTCGGCGGCATCCCGGCCAAGAACGTTTTCGTGAACCACGGGGGCATGACCCAACACCACATCGGCGGCTACCTTGCACGCGCCGTCGATCGGGGCGTCGAGTTTGCGCTGATCAGTCCCGTTC
Organism: Ilumatobacteraceae bacterium; assembly: GCA_016650435.1. The sequence goes on along the minus strand of JAENVT010000017.1, from coordinate 7,205 downwards.
GCAACGATCTGCCGCCCGGCGTACCGGCCACGTGGTATCCCGTCGTGCCGGGCACCGACGTTGCATTGATGCTGGCGTTGTCGCACACGTTGCTCGTCGAGAATCTGGCAGACCGCGAGTTCCTGGCGCGCTACACAGCCGGCGCTGACATCTTTGAGGCCTATGTGCTCGGCACGACCGACGGCGTGGCCAAGGATGCGGAATGGGCCAGCGAACGCTGCGAGATCCCGGCCGACGACATCCGCCGACTGGCGCGTCGCATGGCCGCTGTACGCACGTTGGTGACGGTGACCTGGTCGTTGCAACGGATACCGCATGGCGAACAGCCGGTGTGGGCGGGGGTTGCGCTGGCCGCGTTGCTCGGGCAGATCGGTTTGCCCGGCGGGGGCTTCGGCCACGGCTACGGCTCGATGGGCGATGTCGGCTCCACCGGCCCCAGTGTTGGGTTGCCGCACTTCCCGAAGGGTCGCAACGCGGTCAAGACGTTCATCCCCGTGGCGCGGATCTCCGACATGTTGCTGTCGCCCGGGGAGGCGTTCACATACGACGGCGGCACGTACGCCTACCCCGACGTTCACCTCGTCTACTGGGCCGGCGGCAACCCGTTCCACCATCATCAAGACCTCGCCCGGTTGCGCAGCGCGTTGGCCGCGACCGACACGGTCGTCGTCAACGAGCCGTACTGGACGGCCATGGCCCGGCACGCAGACATCGTGTTGCCGACGACGATCCCTACCGAGCGAGAAGACTTCGGTGCGGGTCGCCGCGACTCCCACCTCAATGCAATGCATCGAGCGACGTCGGCGCCGGGCGAGGCGCTCGACGACCACGAGATCTTCCGGCTGATCGCCGAACGGATGGGTGTCGGTGCCGAGTTCACCGAAGGCAGGACGCCTCGGCAGTGGCTCGAGCACATGTACGAGCAGTGGCGTTCCGGCCTCAGCGCGGCCGTCCCGCCGTTCGAGCAGTTCTGGGCGGACGGTGGCGTCGAGATGCCGTTCCCGCAGGAGAACCTGACGATGTTCGAGAAGTTCCGCACCGACCCAGCGCAGTTCCCGCTGCGCACGCCGAGCGGCCGGATCGAACTCGCCTCCGAGGTCGTTGCTGGGTTTGGCTATGACGATTGTCCCGGTCACCCAACGTGGATCGAGCCGGATAGCCCGGTCGCGGGCACGTCACCGCTGCACCTCATCGCCAACCAGCCGTCGACGAGATTGCACGGCCAGATGGATGTCGGAGCGTTCAGTCTGGCGAGCAAGGTCCAAGGCCGCGAACCGATTCTGATCAATCCCGACGATGCGTTGGCGCGTGGCATCGACGACGGCGATGTCGTGCGTGTCTACAACAGCCGCGGCGCCTGCCTTGCCGGAGCGGTTGTATCTGTCGCCGTTCGACCGGGCGTCGTGCAATTGGCGACAGGCGCGTGGTACGACCCACTGCTACTCGACGACGGGACCGTGCTGTGCGTGCACGGAAACCCGAACGCAGTCACGCAGGATCGGCCGACGTCACACCTGTCGCAAGGCTGTGCCGGCCAGCAGGCACGCGTCGAGGTCGAGCCGTTCGTCGGCGCACTGCCTCCTATCCGGGCGCACGAACCTCCGACGCTCGTTGCTCGCACCGCACTGGGTGCCGCATGACGATGATCGAGAATCCGATACGCCTCGAACCGAACCATCGCCGCCTGCGTTCATTTGTCGATGGTGTTGTCGTCGCCGACACCATTCGTTCGATCTATCTGTTCGAGCCCGGTCGTCCTCCCGTCTACTACCTGCCAAAACAAGACGTCAACTTCGACCTGCTCGAGCACACAGATCGTTCATCGCATTGCCCACTGAAGGGCGATGCGGAGTATTGGTCGATCGTCGTCGACGACCGCCGAATCGAGAACGCGGTGTGGAGCTACCCCGTGCCACTCGACGGCGCTCCCGACCTGTCGGCGTACGTTGCCTTCTACTGGAACAAGGTCGACAACTGGTTCGAGGAGGACGAAGAGGTTTTCGTCCACGCCCGCGATCTGTACAAGCGGGTCGACGCACTGCGTTCCTCGCGCCACGTCGAGGTTCGCATCCACGGCGAAACGATCGCCGACACGACCCGCCCGATCCTGCTCTTCGAAACCGGGCTGCCAACGCGCTACTACATCCCAAAGCTCGACGTGCGTCTCGACCTGCTGGTCGCTTCGACACTCAATACCTCGTGTCCCTACAAGGGAGTCGCCAGCTACTTCTCGGTTGCTGTGCCGGGCGCCAAAGTCGTCGATGACATCGTGTGGGTGTATCCCGCACCGATACCCCAGATCCCGTCGATCGAGAACTTCCTGTGCTTCTTCAACGAACGCGTCGATGTGATCGTCGACGGTGAACTGCAGGAGCGGCCAAAGACGCAGTGGTCGTGATCGCACCCGAGTGTGGGAGCGCAGTGAGAACTGGCAGTTCCGGAATCGCGCCCAAGGAAGCTGTGTGGGCGCGCTGTGAGAACTGGCAGTTCCGGAATCGCGCCCGACACTCGGTAAGCAACGCCGTGGGATGATGGCGGCGTGAACGTCCCGGTCGACCAGCTGATCGCCGACGGTCGCGCTGGGCTTCGGGCCGGCGACGCTGCCAGCGCCCGCAAGGCCTTCGAACTCGTGATGGACGGGTCGACCAATGGTGACGTGATCGAGGGACTGGCTCGGGTCTCGTATCTGGAGATGAACTTCGCCCAGGCCATCGAGGATTGGGAGCGGGCATACGCGGCGCATCGCGATTCCGGCGATCACGTCGGCGCAGTGCGCGTGGCGCGCACGGTTGCGTACATGTACCTGGCGATCGTTGGTGACTGGGCTGTGGGCAGCGGGTGGTTGGCGCGCGCCAAGACGCTTTTGGGTGACTCGCCCGACTCGCCCGAACGCGGATGGATTGCGCTGAACGTCGGGATGTTCGAGGTTGACCGGGCGACGAAGGAGAAGCGCTTCCGGGAGGCGTTGGCTGTGGCCCGGAACATGGGCGATACAGATTTGGAGTTCGTGACCTTGGCCTACCTCGGCGCCAGCCTCGTGCACAGCGACCGCAACGAGGAAGGCATGATGCTGCTCGACGAGGCGCTGGCAGCGGTCGCCGGCAGTGATGTCGAAGACTTCTGCGTGCTCGAGGAGATCTTCTGTCAACTCTTCTCCGCCTGCGAACACGCCCACGATGTGAAGCGTGCTGATCAGTGGATTCGGATCGGCGAGATGATCGCCGATCGCAGACGGCTGCCCGCGGTCTCGGCGTTCTGTCGCACGCACTACGGCGGGATCCTGACTGCTGCCGGCCGGTGGCCGGAAGCCGACGCGGCGTTGACCGAGGCGGTGAGATTGTGGGGCCTCGGGCAGAAGTCGTTGCGCGGCGGCGCATTGGCGCGACTGGCCGATCTGCGCGTGCGCCAAGGCCGCATCGAGGAGGCTCAGCAGTTGCTCGAAGGGCTCGACGCCACGACCAGCTCCGACGTTGCTCGCCCTCTCGCCGCGATTCACCTGGCGAATGGGCAAACGGCGCTCGCCACCGATGTTCTCGAGCGGGCCCTTGGCCAGCTCGACCCGCTCAGCACGGCAGCAGCACCGTTGCTAGCTCTGCTCGTCGACGTACATCTCGGAGCGAACAGAGTTGATGACGCCAGGTCCGCAGCGGGCAAGCTCGCCGACTGCGCCAACCTCCACGCCGGTCACTATCTGGCCGCTGTTGCGGCATTGGCGCGGGGTCGTGTCTGTCTCGCCTCCGGCATTGGCGATTCGCAGGGCTGTCTTCGTGAGGCGCTGGCCGAGTTTGCCAAGGCACAGATGCCGATGGAAGTCGCGCATTCCCGATTGGCGATCGCCAACGCGTTGCTGACGGAACGTCCCGAGGTGGCAATGGTCGAAGCGCGCGCCGCACTCGACGAGTTCGACCGTCTCCAGGCTGCCCGCCACGTCGACGCCGCTGCTGCGGTCTTGCGGTCGCTTGGTGTCAAGGCGACGTCGGCGAAGCCTTCGGGCTCGACCAAAACTTCTGGCTCGAGAGGCGTCGCTGGTCTGCTATCGAAGCGCGAAGCCGAGGTACTCGACCTCATCGGCCACGGACTGTCGAATCCCGAGATCTCCGAGCGGCTGTTCATCAGCCGCAAAACCGTCGAACATCACGTCGGCAACATCCTCAGCAAGCTCGGCCTGCGCAGTCGCGGCCAGGCGGCGGCCTACAGCACCCGGGCAAAACCAGGTGACGAATAGGGGAGATCCCCGATTCGTCGAAATCGAGTTCCTGTCATCGTGACTCGCACAGCGCAGTGAGCGCCGAACCCGAGGAGATGACATGGTCAAGCAATATGACGCAATCGTTGTAGGAGCACGTTGCGCCGGCGCCCCGACCGCAATGCTGCTGGCTCGCAAGGGCTACCGGGTATTGGTTGTCGATCGTGCGTCGTTCCCCAGCGACACGCTGTCGACGCATGTGATCCATGCGCCGGGGGTCGCGGCGATGAGGCGGTGGGGAGTGCTCGACAAGGTCACAGCGTCGGGTTGCCCGCCGGTCGAGACCTATTCATTCGACTTCGGGCCGTTCACGATCAAGGGGACACCTCGCCCGTGCGGTGGCATCTCGATGGCCTACGCGCCACGCCGAACCATCCTCGACAAGATCCTCGTCGACGCCGCGGCGCAGGCAGGTGCCGAGGTACGCGAACGCTTCACGGTCGACGAGATCCTCGTTGAGGACGACGTTGTTGTCGGTATTCGTGGGCACGACGAAGGCGGGAGCTCGGTCGTCGAGCGAGCCCGCGTTGTGATCGCTGCCGATGGACGCAACTCCCAACTGGCGAAGGCGGTTCAGCCGCTCCAGTACAACGAGAAGCCGATGCTGCAATGGAGCTACTACACGTACTGGAGTGGCCTGCCGGTCGATGGTTTCGAGATCTTCATCCGACCAGACCGCGGTGGAGCGGCGATCAGCACGAACGACGGACTGACAATGCTTGTCGTTGGCTGGCCGTACGCGGAGTCTTCGGCGTACAAAGCGGACGTCGAGGCCAACTACCTGAAGACACTCGATCTTGTACCGGAGTTGGCCCGCAGGGTACGCGGCGCGAAACGCGAGGAGCGGTTCTACGGAGGGTCGGTTCCCAACTTCTTCCGCAAGCCATACGGCCCTGGTTGGGTGCTGGTCGGCGATGCGGGTTACAACAAGGACCCCATCACGGCACAGGGCATCACCGACGCGTTCAGCGATGCCGAGAGGTGCTCAACCGCGCTCGACGAGGTCTTCACCGGTGTCCGCTCATTCGACGACGCGCTTTCGGAGTTTCACAGCACCCGCGACTCACACGCCCTGCCGATCTACGAGTTCACGACGCAGCTGGCAACGCTGGAGGCGCCACCCGTCGAGATGCAACAACTGCTCGGTGCCGTGTACGGCAACCAAGACGCGATGGACTCGTTCGCCAGCATCACCGCCGGTACGGTGTCGCCGGTCGAGTTCTTCGACCCGCAGAACATCGGACAGATCATGGGGGCCGCAGCCGCAATGCACTAGGTGCGTGCGTTACGGAACTTCGGCGGCAGGGGCTGCGAACTGGGCGTTGTAGAGGTCGAAGTATGCACCGTGGCTGTGCAGCAGTTCCTCGTGCGTGCCCTGCTCGACGATGTTTCCCGACTTCATGACGAGGATCAGGTCCGCATCGCGGATCGTCGACAACCGGTGGGCGATGACGAAGCTGGTTCGTTGCGATCGCAGCGCGGCCATTGCTTTCTGGATGAGGACTTCGGTGCGGGTGTCGACCGAGCTGGTCGCCTCGTCGAGGATCAGAATCGACGGGTCGGCCAGGAAGGCTCTGGCGATGGTGAGCAACTGCTTCTCGCCGGCGCTCACGGTGCCGCCCTCGTCGTCGATCAAGGTGTCATAGCCATCGGGCAGCGAGTGCACGAAACGGTCGACGTACGTCGCCCGCGTTGCTTCGTGGAACTGTTCGTCGGTGCAGTCGAGGTTGCCGTACTTGATGTTGTCGCGGATCGTTCCGCTGAACAGCCAGGTGTCCTGCAGCACCATTCCGACGTTGGCCCGCAGATCGTGACGCGTCATGTCGGCGATGTTGATGCCGTCGAGAGTGATGCGACCGCCGTCGATCTCGTAGAAGCGCATGATCAGATTGACGAGAGTCGTCTTGCCTGCGCCGGTCGGCCCAACGATGGCGATGGTTTGGCCGGGCTCGGCGACGAACGACAGGTCGCTGATCAGCGGATTCTTGGGGTCGTAGGAGAACGCCACGTGTTCGAACTCGACCCTGCCGCGCGGGTCGACGTCGCGCACCGGGTCTGGCGGGTCCTCGCTCTGTTCGGGTGCGTCGAGAAATTCGAACACGCGCTCGGCGGAGGCGACGCCCGACTGCAGCACGTTGGCCATCGACGCCAGCTGGGTCATCGGCTGCGTGAACTGCCGCGAGTACTGGATGAAGGCCTGCACATCGCCAAGGCTCAGTGCTCCCGATGAGACCCGCAGGCCACCGATCACGGCGATGGCGACATAGTTGATGTTGCCAAGGAACATCATCGCCGGCTGGATGATGCCGGAGATGAATTGGGCACCGAAGCTAGCGCCGTAGAGCTCCTCGTTCTTGGTGCTGAACCGCTCCTCCACGTCGTGCTGGCGGCCGAACACCTTCACCAGCGCATGGCCCGTGAACGCTTCTTCGATCTGCGCGTTGAGCGTGCCGGTATGGCGCCATTGAGCGACGAAGCGCTTCTTCGAGCGCGCTGTCACGAAGCGAATGATGAACAGCGAGCTCGGGATCGTGAGGGCAGCGACAAGAGCGAGTATCGGCGAGATCACGAACATCATCACCAGAACGCCGATCAGCGTGAGGACCGAGGTCAGTAGCTGACTGAGCGTCTGCTGGAGGCTCTGCGAGATGTTGTCGATGTCGTTGGTGACCCTGCTCAACAGGTCGCCGCGCGGCTGGCCGTCGACATAGCTGAGTGGCAGGCGGTTGATCTTGTCCTCGACGTCGGATCGCAGCCGGTAGACGGTGCGTTGCACGACACCGGCGAGCGTGTACGACTGGAGGTACGAGAGCCCGGCCCCGCACGCGTACAACGCGAGCACGGTCAACAGCACACCGCGCAATGCTGGGAAGTCGATGCGCTCGCCTCGGCGAATCGCGTTGAAGATGAGATCAGTCCCGTGACCGAGCACCCGCGGGCCCAACACGGTCAGCGTCAC
>JAENVT010000016.1 GCA_016650435.1 Ilumatobacteraceae bacterium | reverse complement strand
TGGCGGCGGTGGCGGGGGCGGGGGCGTCGTTGGAGGTGGAGTTGTCGGGGTTGGCGCAACGGTGGCGGGCGGCTTGGTCGTTGCACTACCACCGCCACCGACGGTCGTGACGGTTGGCGACTTCACGGTGGTGGGAGTGGTCCCGCCGACCTTCTTCTTCGACGGTCTGTCACTGCCGTTGACGCTGAGACCAGAGTCGTTGCTGAACGGTGTGCTGAGGCAGTCACCCTGTGGGATCGGCGCTTGGCCCAACACGCCGGCAATCGTCGAGGCCAACACGGACCGTCCGTCGTTGGTCAGGTGCAAGCCGTCGCCGCGCAGGATCGTGTCGGCGTTGGCCGCGGCAATCGAGCCCCAATCGAGGAGGTGCACGTTGGGAAATTCCGCGCTGACCAACGTGATCGCGTCATTGACCTCGCGTCGGTTGTCTTCGAACTCGGTCACGGTGAGCAGCACCACTGGGCTTGGCGACAAACGCTGCACGATCTTCTCGAGCTGCTTGCGGTACGACTCCTGGTCGCCGAGGTAGTTGCTACCGAGGAACACATAGGCGGCGTCCCATTTCGCGGAAAGCCGCTTGTCGAGCACCGCGTTGCCGAAGTCGACGAAGCGACTCGGCTCGGCATCGACTTCGACTTGCCACCCGAGGGGAACGAGAGCCTGGCAAAACTCACCCCCATACCGTTTCGCCGCAGAAGCGGTGATCGAGTCACCGATCATCAACAACCGGTTGCCGGTGACCAGGCTGCCGATCGCCGGTTGTGATGTCAGTGTCGTGGTGGTCACTGCCGCCAACGGAGCCGTCGAATTCGTGTCGATGGAAAACACCATGGCGTCGGGGTTGCTACCGGGCAAGATTCCCACCCCTTCCACCGTCGGTTCGTGCGACTCGTCGGGTGCCGATGCCGCCGCCGAACAAGCCACTAGGAGGGCGCAGATCACACTGATGGTGACCTCACGCCGGGCTCTCATTCCTCCATTGAATGTAGCGGCGCCGGATTTCGCAAGTCAGTGCCCCCAAAACGTGGCCGACGCTGGGGCGAAGCAGGTCAGCTGCGAGCGCGTAGCTCGTCGCGGATCTGGGTGAGTAGATCGATCTCGTTGGGCCCGGGCGGAGCAGCCTCGACCGGCTTGCGCAACTTGTTGTAGGCCTTCATGCCCATGAACAGCACGAGGCCGACGAGGATCAGCGAAATGATCTGAGTCAGCACCATGCCGAAGGAGATCGTCGACTGGTTGTTCGTTCCTTTGCGGACTGTGAAGGTGAGGAAGCTGTCGAGATTCGGCTTGCCGACGATGGCTCCGATCAACGGGTTGGTGACACCTTGCATGAACGCATCGATCACCGCTTTGACCGCTAAACCCAAGATGAATGCAATGGCTAACTCAACGATGTTTCCCGTAGCAATAAAGTCCTTGAACTCTTTCAGAAAGTTCTTCATTGTTGTTCCCCTTGTTAGTCGGCGCGCCCGCAGGCGCCATTGAAGCAGGTCCGAATGCACGCACTGCCCTGCGGACAGATGAGCGATGCCGCCTATGCATCGCCTGCGGTCGGCGCCAGTACCGCCAAGTTGCACGCATCGGGATTCTTGGCCTTCGCCGCAGCGACCTCGTCGACTGGCGAAAGCTGTTCGCCCTTGCGCCAGGCGTCGAGGTACTTCCATGGCCAGATCTCGCCTCGGCGAACTGCCCACTCCTTGTTGTTACACGGCCATGAAATTCCGATGTGCGTGTGGCACACCGAATTGCGAGCATCGCCGGTCTGGCCCATGATGCCGAGCTGGGTGCCACCCTCGACCACATCGCCAGGTTTGACCGCGACGGAATCGAGATGGGCGAAGTAGTAACGCACCCCATCGTCGCCATACAGCGAGACGTACTTTCCACCGCGCGTTGCCGGGTCGTTGACCTTCGGATCCCACGGGTCGGTCGTGCGGATCTCCTTGACCGTGCCACCGATCGGTGCAACGACGTCGGCTCCGCAACCGAAGACGTCGGTCGCCGGATAGTCGTGGTGCTTGCGGCCATAGCTGACCTTCGTGCCGGTGAACGGGAAGACGTAGAGCAGCGGCCGCGGGATCGTCGTCGAGGTCGTCGTCGATGGGACGCGGGGCGTCGTTGTCGTCGTCGCTACGGCCTCGCTCGTTGACGGCGCGATTGTCGGTTGCGACGCAGTGGTCGCCGGTGCGACGGCGCCGGCAGAGCACCCGGCAATCAGCGCGCACATGACAATCGCGTTCCGCAAGACAGCCATGGTCTGCCAGCCTGTCATGAGGGATCTACCGTTGTGCATCATGAGGCGGTTGATGTGCGTCGCGGTGGGAATTGCGGTGCTCGCCGCGGGATGCAATGTGGACGGCGGATCGACGACCACACAGACGCTGCCGCCCATCGGCACGCCTAGCGACACCGTCCCCCCGACCACATCCACCGTTGTTGCGACGACCGCGGCGGCTGTGGTCGCAACCCCCACGAGCACTCTCGCCTTGCCGACCGGAGCGTGCGTTTTCGCTCCACCCACTCTTGCGGCGGAGATCACGTTCGAAACCGGCACCCGCATGTACGGCATCAACCAAGCCGACGGCACCACGACTTGCCTGACGGAGTTGACGCTCGACAACGTCGGGCCGTTCCAGTGGTCACCTGCCGGTGATCGGGTGTTGCTGAACTCGATCACGGTGTTCGACGGAACGCAGGCCCTGCCGAGCGGGTACTTCGCAACCAACACTCGGGTGACATGGTCGTACCCGACGGGCAAAGCCTTGATCGCCCCGGCTCTGGCCGACAACCATCTGCTGTGGCGCACCGCAGGTCAACCCGAGACCCGAACTGACATCAGCTTCCTCGAGCGAACCGACGTCGCTGCCTACCACCCGGCCGGACGAAACATCTTCGCTGCCGGTCAAGCCGCCGATGGCACGGCCGGCCTGTTCGTGGCCAGCAACCGCGGCGAGAATCCCCAACTGATCGCCCAACTCGATCAGCCGACGACCACGATCACCGAGATCGACCCGGATGCGTCAGGGTCTCGGGTCTACTTCGTGCACGATCACCACAACGGCACGATCCACATCCACGCGCTCGACCTGCCGGGGCTGACGCTGACCGACATCGCTCAAGTGACCGAGCCAATCGCCAAGGTCACCGTTGGCACCACCCCCGGCGCCGCTATCGCATGGCGAATCGGTGCGTGCACCGGGCTCACTCGATCGCAAATTTCGAATGGCACTGCGGTCGCCGACCAGCCCGCCGCGTTCGCCGCACAGTCGACGGAGCCGGTCGGCTGGCTCGATCCTCAGCAACTGGTTCTGTCGGTGCGAGCAACGGGCTGCACCGGTCCGAGCGACCTGTGGATCTGGAACATCGCCACGGCAGCAGCTACGCCACTGGTCACCGGAGTCGACAACGCTGCCGTCCGGTCAATGCTCACATCATTCGGAGAGTTGCCCAACGACATCAACAACGCCGCGCCTGGTTGATGACCTTCAGTGCGACTCGGTCGAGTCGCTTCGTTCGAGCTCCTCGAAGCGATCGATCATTCGCAGCGACGGGAACGCGAACCACCAGACACCGACGACCGCCAAGGTCGCCACACCGCCGCCGATGACGGTTGCTGACGTTCCGAACGCTTGAGCGACCATGCCGCTCTCGAACGCTCCCAATTCGTTGGACGCGCCGATGAACACAGACTCGACAGCTAGCACCCTGCCGCGCTTTTCGTCGGGAGTGACCAGCGGCACGAGTGAGCCGCGGATGAAGACGCTGACCATGTCGGCGGCGGAGAGAACGACCAACGCGAGGAACGCCAGTAGGTAGTTGCGGGTCACGCCGAGCACGACGGTGCCAACACCGAACACCCCGACGACAACGAGCAGCGTCTTGCCGACGTGTCTCCGTACGGGACGCGCAGCCATCACCAAGGCCATCGCGGCCGCGCCAAAACCGGGAGCAGCGCGTAGCCATCCGTAGGCGACGTCTCCGACCCCCAAGCGGTCTTTGGCGATCACGGGGATCAATGCCACGGCTCCCCCGAACAGGACGGCAAAGAGGTCGAGGGCGATCGCTGCCAACAGCACAGGTGTGCGGCGGATGAAGAGCAGGCCTTCGACCGCCGTCCGAAGGGTCGGCCGATTCTCGGGGTCGGGCGGCAACGGTTCGCGCACGAAGGTCTGCGTCGACAGCACTAGGGCGCTCACCAAGATCAACGTCGTCGAGCCGAGATACGCGACCCACGGATCCACTGCGTAGAGAAACCCGCCGATTGCTGGACCGACGATGATCGAACCGGTCCAGACCGCGGAGTACAACGCGATCACTTTGGGCAGCGCGCCCACCGGTGCGACCATTGGTGGCATCGCCCTCGTTGCCGGCGCCTGAAAGGCACGGGCGATCCCGAACGCGAACGCGATTCCGAACAGAGGCATGACCGACGTTGGTTTGCCGACGGCGTAGAACAGGAGGGCGCCAGACGTGAACACCTCGGCGCCAACGGTGATGAGGGCGATCGTCTTGCGATTGAAATGGTCGGCCAACGATCCGGTCACGAGCACCAGCAAGGCGATCGGCAGGAATTCGGCGAGGCCCATCCAACCGAGATCCGACGTGCGCCCTGTGATGTCGTAGGCCTGCTTCAACAACGCCGTGGACTGCAACGCGATGCCACTGGTGAGGATGCCGTTGCTGATCAGCAAGCGACGGACAGGAGGCGACTGCCACACCTGTCGAGTAGTCATCGGCGAGGGGGTTGCTTGCGAGGTGGACACGGCGAACGGCCACCCTAATTGGACGTGCTACACAAGGCCCCATGGGTTCACTTGCAACAGAAACCAGATGGATGGATGCCACCGACCAGGCAGCTTTGGTCCGGCGTGGCGACGCGTCGGCTGCCGAACTGCTCGAGGCCGCGATCGAACGGATCGAGTCGCTCGATCCGGCGCTGAACGCCGTCATCATCCGCTGGTTCGACGAGGCTCGCGAGGCAGCGCCACAACTTCCCGACGGCCCATTCCGCGGGGTGCCGTTTCTGCTCAAGGACTTGTGGGCCCACTACGCCGGCCAGCCGCTGACCAATGGGTGCCAGGCGTTGCGTCAAACGCTTCCAATTTCGCCGACCGACACGACGCTGGTCAGTCGTTTCCGCGAGGCAGGCCTGAACATTGCCGGACGCACCAATAGTCCTGAGTTCGGCAGCCTGCCGACAACCGAACCGATCGCGTGGGGCGCGACGAGGAATCCGTGGAGTCTCGAACATTCACCGGGTGGCTCCAGTGGAGGATCGGCCGCTGCCGTGGCCTCGGGAATGGTCCCGTTCGCCCACGCCAGTGATGGCGGAGGGTCGATCCGAATCCCAGCCTCGTGCTGCGGTCTGGTCGGCCTGAAGCCATCGCAAGGACGGATCACGCTCGGCCCATTCCGCGACGAGAGCAACCTCGGAGTCGAACTGTGCGTCAGCCGTACCGTGCGCGACACGGCCGCGCTTCTCGATGCAGTGCAGGGCCCCGGTGTCGGCGACACCGTCATCGCACCGAAGCCACTGCGACCGTATGTCGTCGAAGTAGGCGCAGATCCGGGTCGATTGCGAATCGGTCTTCTCGACGAGCATCCCCTGGGCGACCCATTGCACGACGATTGTCGCGACGCCGCTCGGTCGGCTGCGGCGCTGCTCGAATCACTCGGTCATCACGTCGAGCACGGCTACCCCGCGGCGTTGGCGAACCGTGCATTCGGCCGCCGCTTCTCGGCGCTGTGGAGCACCAACATGGGCGTCGCGGTGCAACGGATCGAAGCGCAGCTCGGCCGGGTAACGAACGACGGCGACTTCGAGGCCGTCAACCGTGCCCAGGTGGCCTTCGCCCAGAGCGTCAGCGGTGTCGACTATGCGCTGGCGCTCGCGGCCAACGTCGAATTTCGTCGGGCGTTGCACCAGTGGTGGGCCAACGGATGGGACCTGTTGCTCACGCCGACGCTCGCCGAACCGCCGACATTGATCGGCACGTTCGCGAACGATCCTGCTGCGCCGATGACTCCGATGGTGAGGGCGGGCGCGTTCGTGCCCTTCACCCCGCCGTTCAACTCCAGCGGACAGCCGGCGATCAATCTCCCATTGCACTGGAACAGCGCCGGACTGCCGATCGGCGTACAGCTGGTCGGCGCATACGGATGTGAGGACGTGCTACTGAGAGTGGCCGCCCAGGTCGAGTCTGCCCAGCCGTGGGCAGACCGCCACCCTGCCGACTGACGTCGGTCGATCGGGTTCTGTGCCGGTTGTATGACGATTTGTTGATTTTCAAAACAACTTGCCGAAAATGAATCCAAAGGGCCCTGTCGAGCGTCTATATGAATGTGAACGCCATGTACCGCACACCTGCAACATCTCCAACAACTTTGATCCTCCGGTTGTTGATCGCCGGCGCAGGTGCCGCGCTCATGGCCGGCCTGCTGGCCAGTCGAGTTCCCGAGCCGGTCATCATCGTCGGTGTCATCGTGACGGCGTCGTTGCTTGGGTGGCACCGCATCCAGCTCATCCCGGCGCGTGTTCGTTCGCAACACCGCTTCACCGTTGTGTCACGATGCGGCGATGGCTTCGTCACGATCGATTCATCGGGCGTACGGCGTGTGGCCCGTCGTCTCGTGCTGGACGGCCCTTCAAGTTGAACCCTGTGCGGTGAGCCTCGGGCAGCACGCCCGTGGTTGACACCGCAAAGGTCCGCATTGGTTACGCCTTCGGCACACGTACACGCCTCAACGACGACGGCTTCGCCACGGTCGTCGATGCCCTCGAACGGCTCGGGTACGACAGCTTGTGGCTCAGTGAACGAATCGGCGGTGATGCACCAGACCCTCTCGTCGGGATGGCGTTTGCTGCGGGTCGCACGACGAAGTTGAAGTTCGGGATGAGTGTGATGGTGTTGCCCGGACGCAATCCAATCGTTCTCGCCAAGGAACTGGCAACGCTCGATCGGTTGTCGAACGGCCGGCTGCTTCCGGCGTTCGGGCTCGGGGTTGCCGACCCGCACGAGCAGCAGGCGTTCGGCGTCGAACGCGGCGCCCGTGCCAAGCTGTTCGACGAGTCGTTGGCGGTGCTGCGCGGCGCGTGGGCTGAAGGAAAGCTGACGCATCATGGCGAGCGCTTCAACTACGACGAACTACGAGTGTTGCCGAAGCCGCTGCAGGCCCATCTCGACGTGTGGTTGGGTGGGATCGCACCTTCAGAGCTGCGCCGGGTCGGACGCTTGGCCGACGGGTGGCTGCCGAGCTTCGTCACGCCCGACGACGCAGCGCGGGGACGCGAGACGATCGAGGCAACGCTGGCCGAACATGATCGGTCCATCGACCTCGATCACTACGGGGCTCTGATCTCGTACGCGTTCGGCCCGATACCGGAGTCGGTCGTCGACCTCTTGGCGAGGCGACGTCCTGACCTCTCCGACCCGACCGTGCTGATACCACAGGGATGGGACGCGCTGATGGCCACCATCGACAAGTTCGTCGCCGTCGGCACTACCAAGTTCGTGATCCTGCCGATAGTCGAACCGGCAACACCGCAGCTGTGGGTCGAGCATCTCGAGCAGGCCGCGCCGATCGTCCTCGCCCGCCAATCCTGAGCTTGTCCAGCGCTGCCGACAACGCGACCTTGCAACATAAGCTGCGATCGTGCCGACCAATCGTGAAATCTGGGAACAGTCGTTCGCTGAGTCGTCCATTCGTGATACCGACTTCACGACGATGTCTGGCATACCGCTCCAACCGGTCTACGGCCCGGCCGACGGCGAGTTTCCCGGACAGTTTCCGTACACCCGCGGTCCGTACGCGTCGATGTACCGATCGAAGCTGTGGACGATGCGGATGTTCGCCGGTTTCGGCACGGCCGACGACACCAACTGGCGATTCAAAGAGATCATCAAATCTGGTGGCGACGGGTTGTCGACGGCGTTCGACATGCCGACCCTGTTAGGGATCGATTCGGATCACCCGATGGCGTTGGGCGAGGTCGGTCGTTGCGGTGTGGCGGTCGACTCGTTGGCCGATATGGAAGACCTGTACGCGGGTATCGATCTCAACACGACGACGACGTCGATGACGATCAATTCCCC
>JAENVT010000015.1 GCA_016650435.1 Ilumatobacteraceae bacterium | reverse complement strand
GTCGTCACCCTCCCTGGCGACACCGACAACACCCCGCTCGCCGCGCATCACGTCGAGGGGTAGATTCGAAGACTTGTCGGACGCTGTCGCCCTCGCTGACGAGTATTGGACGTACTACCGCGGCTCGGCGCAGCTGTGGAACATCGATCGAGGCGACGTCGACCAGATCGAACACTGGGAGGATCTGAGCCCTGCCGGTGTCACGACGCGTCTCGACCGACTCGCTGCTTTCGCCGACAGAGCCGCGGCGCTGACGGCGGTCGGGACGAATGAACGCGATTGCGGCTTGTTGGCAGCGATCGAGTTCAGTGCCCGAGCGGCAACGAGGCTGCTGCCCTACGAACGCGACTTGTTGCTGGTCGCTGGCCCGTTCAACTTCGCGGCATTTGTCGACGTGCTCGTGCCCGGCTACTCACTCGTCACGCGAGAACACGGCCAGGGCTACATCCACAAGCTGCAATCGATGCCGGCGTTCATCGACGGTTGGATGGCAGGTCTTCGCGACAGCGCAGCCTTT
The DNA here is from genome assembly GCA_016650435.1 of Ilumatobacteraceae bacterium. The sequence continues at coordinate 4,812 of JAENVT010000015.1, read as the reverse complement.
GGACGAGTCGCAACAGCACGCGGCATTTCGGCGACGATCACGGCGCTCGACCGCCTACTGAGTGGTGAGCTGAACGACGACCCGTTGGCCACGCAGGAACCACCGAGCGAAGCCTCCGACGCCGATGCCGCGAAGTGGCGAGCAGCGGTCGGCGAGGCGATTCGCGAAGCATGCCGGCCCGCGCTCGCAACCTTGCGCGGCATGCTGCACGACGAACTGCTTCCCATCGGGCGCAGCGACGACAACGCCGGGGTCTGTCACCTGCCGGACGGCGATGCCAGCTATGCGGGCCTGTTGTGGGCATCGACATCGACGGATCTCACGCCAGAGGCCGTCCACCAGATCGGGCTGCAACAGCTCGCTCTGCTCGACGATCAATATCGCCAACTCGGCGAAGCGGCAGTCAGCATTGCGGATCCATCGGAGCTACGACTACGGCTGCGGACGGATCCCTCGCTGCGTTACGCAACCCCCGACGAGATCGTCAGCGACGCGATGGCATCGCTGGCCCGCGCCGAGGCCGAGGTACCCGACTGGTTCGAGCGGCTTCCACGATCTCGCTGCAAGGCAGTCGCCGTCGCGTCAGGCCCACTTGCGTTCTACACAGGGCCATCGCCTGACGGCAATCGCGGCGGCACGTTCTTCTACAACACCGCCGACCCTTCTGCGTGGACCAGGTATCAACTCGAGGTCACCACGTTCCACGAGGCGGTGCCGGGCCATCACCTGCAACTGGCGCTAGCGCACGAAGCCGGTCTCCACCCGGTCGTCGGCGAACTCGAAGTCACCAGCTACAGCGAGGGGTGGGGTCTCTACGCCGAGCGACTGGCCGACGAGATGGGGCTGTACAGCTCGCCGCTGCAACGCATCGGCATGCTGACCCTCGACTCGCTGCGAGCGGCGCGCCTCGTCGTCGACACCGGCATCCATGCAATGGGCTGGACGCGCGGGGAAGCCATCGACTTCCTGTTGGCGCACACCGCGTCGACGCAGGACAACGCCGAAGGCGAGATCGACCGTTACATCGCCCAACCAGGCCAGGCCACCAGCTACATGATCGGCCGGCTCGAGATTCAAAGAATGCGCGCGCAGGCCACGAAACGTCTTGGTTCGCGGTTCTCGATCAAGGATTTTCACGGTGTAGTTCTGGGCAACGGCATGACGCCTTTGCGGCAACTCGATCGCAACGTCGACAACTGGGTCGAGAAACAACTCAGCGCATGAGCGACGCAGAGCGCACTCGTCTCACCGACCCAGCGTGGAAGCTTTGGGGGCCGTACGTGTCGGAGCGGTCGTGGGGCACCGTGCGCGAGGACTACAGCGAGAGCGGCGATGCCTGGGGATCGTTTCCCCACGACCATGCCCGGTCACGCACGTATCGCTGGAACGAAGACGGCCTCGCAGGCATCTGTGACGACGCACAAACGCTGTGCCTCGCATTCGCATTCTGGAACGGGCAAGACCAGATCCTGAAGGAGCGGATCTTCGGCCTCACCGGCCCACAAGGCAACCATGGCGAAGACGCCAAGGAGTATTGGTTCTACGAAGACTCGACGCCCACGCACTCGTGGATGCGTTGGCGGTACTTCTATCCGCAGTCCGAGTTTCCGTATTCGCAACTCGTCGACGAGAACGCTCGGCGCGGCTACGGCCAACCTGAATTCGAGCTCCTCGACACCGGCATCTTCGACGAGGATCGGTACTGGGACATCGTGGTCGACTACGCCAAGGCCGACACCGCCGACATCGTCGTCCGCGTCACCATCCGCAACGCCGGGCCCGAGGCCGCGACCATTCACGTGCTACCGACACTGTGGTTTCGCAACACGTGGTCATGGGGTCTCGATGATCGAAAGCCGAGCATCGTCGCTGCCGATCAGGCGTTGGTCACCAGCCATCACTCGTTCGAGAGCATGCGTCTATCGGGAGAAGGATCGCCGCAGCTGTTGTTCTGCGACAACGAGTCGAACTCGCGGCGCTTGTGGAACATCGATGGTGCCGAGTTTCCAAAGGACGCGATCAATGATCACGTCGTGAGCGGTCGCGACACGACCAACACCGCGCGGGTGGGCACGAAGGCCGCGCTGTGGTACCAGGTCGAGGTTGCCGCGGGCGCAAGCACGGAGATCACCCTGCGGCTGCATCCCGAGACGACGACTCCTACGCTGTCGCTAGCTGCGGTGCTCGCTGCGCGTCTGGCCGACGCCGACGCGTTTTACGCATCGTTGGTACCGGAGACGGCCACGGCCGACGAGGCCTCGGTGTTACGCCAGGCACTGGGCGGGATGCTGTGGTCGAAGCAGTTCTACCACTACGACGTTGCTCGCTGGCTCGATGGCGATCCCGGCCAGCCGCAACCGCCTGCGGCCCGCAGATCGGGACGCAATGCAGCGTGGCGCCATCTCAACAACCACGACGTGATCTCGATGCCCGACAAATGGGAGTACCCGTGGTACGCGGCATGGGACCTTGCGTTCCACACCGTCGCTCTCGCCCACGTCGACCCGACGTTCGCCAAACAGCAACTGATCCTGTTGTGCCGCGAGTGGTACATGCATCCCAATGGCCAGTTGCCGGCGTACGAGTGGTCCTTCGGCGACGTCAATCCTCCGGTGCATGCCTGGGCGGCATTGCAGGTCTTTCAGATCGACGGCGCCACCGATTTCGACTTCCTCGAACGGATGATGCACAAGCTGCTGCTCAACTTCACGTGGTGGGTCAACCGCAAGGACGCCGATGGCAACAACGTGTTCGCCGGCGGCTTCCTCGGCCTCGACAACATCGGCCCGATCGACCGTTCCGCGCCGCTGCCGATCGACGGTTCGCTCGAGCAGTCCGACGGCACGTCGTGGATGGCGATGTACTGCCTCGATCTGTTGGAGATGTCGTTGACCCTCGCCCGTCACGATCGAACGTACGAGGATCTGGCCACCAAGTTCTTCGAGCACTTCGCATTGATCGCCGAGGCGATGTACAGCCGCGGTTTGTGGGACGAGGAGGACGGGTTTTACTACGACGTGCTCGCCACGACCACCGGAGACCGCATCCCGTTGAAGCTGCGATCGATGGTCGGTCTCCTTCCACTTGCGGCCACTATCACACTCGGTCGCGGGACCCTCGACAAGCTGCCTGAGTTCGCAGCACGCACCGAGTGGTTCATGGAGCATCGACCCGACTATTCGCAGCTGTTCCACATGCACGACCGCGATGGCGGACAGGGCCGACTGTTGTCGATCGTCTCGCCCGATCGCCTTCGCCGCGTGCTGCGATGGCTGCTCGACGAGAAGGAGTTCCTATCTCCGCACGGCGTGCGCGCCTTGTCGGCCGCCCATCGTGAACACCCGTTCTCCGTCGATCTCGGTGGGATGACCTACACCGTCGACTACACGCCGGGCGATGCCACCAGTGGTCTGTTCGGGGGCAACTCGAACTGGCGCGGGCCCGTATGGTTCCCGGTGAACTACATCGTCATCGAGGGCATCCGCCGCTTCGCCAGATTCTTCGGCGACGATTTTGCCGTCGAGTATCCCACCGGCTCTGGCGTCGAGTTGACTCTCGGACAGGTCGCCGACGAACTCGACACGCGGCTGATCGACATCTTCCTGCGAGACGTCGATGGCCGGCGGCCGGTGTTCGGCGACGACAGCAAGTTTCAGACCGACCCCGTCTGGAATCGGTTGATCCCCTTCTACGAGTACTTCCACGGCGACACGGCTCGCGGGCTCGGCGCCTCGCACCAAACGGGTTGGACCGGCCTGGTTGCCGACCTGATCATTCGCCGCGGTCAGCCGCGGTAGAAGGCCGTCAACTGGTCGGCTTCGCCCGCCACCGCCCGTCGCTTCGTGGCAGTCAGTGTGGCCAGCTCGTCGACTTCAACGTGATCGTTGCGCCACGCCCACGTCGCGGCCACCGAGCCGTCGACCAACACCGCTCCGACCGACTGAGGAATCTTGGTGTGAAAGATCGCGGAACGAAACTCCTCAGGAAGGATGTCCGCACGGCGAGAGTGGGCGAGCAGCGTCGCATCCCACGTCGGCAGGAACCGCACAGGTGCCGGTGTATCAACGTCGGGCAATTCCATGCCGGCGAGGTCGACGAGCGTGGTGCCTTTCTCGTCGCGGTATGTGACGATCTGCATTTCCCGCTCCATCGCCTCGGCAACCGGCACGAGTCGGGCGCGCGGCACGCCCGCCCACTTGGCGGCATCGACGACCGCCGCCGGACCGAAGGCTTGCAGGTACCGCGTCAGCAACAGCCGCAAACCGTCCACCTCGTCGGCATCGCGTTCGGCGTCGGTCGGCGCGATCCAGTGATCGGCGAGGCCATACCGATCGGCACGACGGCGATCCCACGTGCCCGAGGGCGGAACCCTGACCATGTCGAGCCACAGCCCGGCGGCCTCCCAGAACGGTTTGTCGAAACCGGCGCGCTCCATCGCTGCAACCACTTCGACACGCGGCAGCGGTCCATCGGCCAACGCAGCTCGCAAACTGTGGGCCAAGGAGTCGTACGAAATGAGGGGCAAGTGACGCGACTTCGCAATTCGCAACCACCATTCGCGCCGGCTGGCACGGATTCCGGCGCAGAGGGTCCAGAAGTCGTCGGCGGCGATCATGTGGATCGTCATGCGCATGAGGGTCGCCTGCACGACGGAACGGTCTTCGAGCGCATGCGTCAACGCGGCGCGTTCGAAATCGCGCAGACGGGTCCATAGTCCGATGTATCCAGAAGGGGCGTACTGCGTCTGCAATCCGCCGACGTGTTGCAGAGCCGCCGGAATGTCGAGCACGTGACGTTCCAGGAGTCGTTGCC
>JAENVT010000014.1 GCA_016650435.1 Ilumatobacteraceae bacterium | reverse complement strand
TGCGACACAGGGTTGATGTCGGCGATCACCCTGTAGGCGCCCTGCATCGTCTGTCGGGGGAAGAACGCGCTGGAGAAGAACAAGCCGATGAACAACAGCGGGAAGCTGCCCTGCACCGCCTCAGAGGATCCGGTTTTCAGTGCAATCGCCGCGGTGAAACCACCGATCGCGATGCCGGTCATTGCGCCACACAGCACGATCACGATGAATCCTGCAACGCCGGCCTTGATGCTGATGCCGAAAGGCAACAGCAGCAGCACGAAGGCGATCGCCTGGAACCCGCCGAACAAAGCCGCTCCGGCCAAGCGCCCGACGAGGATGCTGATGCGTGATGTCGGCGTCGCCAGCAGGCGATCGAAGAAGCCTTGTTCGATATCGACAGCCAAAGCGGCGCCGCCGGTCACGCTGCCGAACAGCACACCTTGGATGATGGTGCCGGCCAGCGAGAAGTCGAGGAAGTTGTCGACCTTCGGGAAGTTGGGAAGCCGCACCGCACGACCGAACGAGGAAGTGCCGAGGGCCGCGAAGAACAGCGGGAAGACCAGCGACGGGATGACCAGCGCCGGCTGGCGGACGATGGCGATGACCGATCGCTTCGACATGGCGATCGTCTGCGACAGCCACAGACCACTGGCCTGCACGGGAGGTGGGGATAGCACAGCTGCAGTCACTTGCGCCCTCTCCTCTTGCTCGCTTTGTCGGTCTTGCCGGTCGGCGCCGGGCCACCGGCGTCGGTCATGGCGGTCGACGCACCCTCGAGCCGATAGCCGGTTGACTCGGCGAACACGTCGTCGAGACTCGGTTCGTTGAGCTCGAGGTGTTGCACCTTGATGCCGGCTTCGTCGAGGGCACGGACAACGTCGGTGACGGCCCCGGCGCCGCCCTCGAGCCCGACCCCAAGGCTGCCCTCGGCCGTGGTGCGCATCTCGCCGAACCGGGCGAGCGTGTCGCGTGCGATCAACGCCTGCGTGGGAGGGACTGAGATCAACAACGTCGGTGCGCCGACGGCTGCTTTCAACGCGGTCGGTGTGCCTTCTTTGACGATCTTGCCGTGGTCGATGATGGCAACTCGATCGGCGAGTTGGTCGGCCTCTTCGAGGTATTGGGTGGTCAAGAGAACGGTGGTTCCTTCGCTGTTCAAGCGGCGAACTTCTTCCCACAGCGTGATTCGACTCATCGGATCGAGCCCCGTCGTCGGCTCGTCGAGGAACAACACAGTTGGTTGGTGGATCAGGCTGAGCGCCAGATCGAGACGGCGGCGCATGCCGCCCGAATACGTGCCAACCCGGCGATCGGCAGCGCCCGTCAGACCAACACGCTCGAGCAGTTCAGCGGCGCGTGGCTTCACCTGGGCGACTGGCAGTCCGTAGAGCACCGCTTGCAAATGCAACAACTCGTTGCCGGTCATCAGCGGGTCGATAGCAGCATCCTGGAGAGCAACGCCGATGTTGCGACGCACATCGTTGGCCTGGCCAACCACATCGAAGCCGGCAACCTGGGCACTACCAGAGGTCGGCTTCAACAAGGTCGTCAACATCCGGATGACGGTGCTCTTGCCCGCGCCGTTGGGGCCGAGAAATCCGAAGATCTCTCCGTGCTGCACTTCGAGATCGACACCGTCGACCGCCTTCACCGAACCGAAGTGTCGAACGAGACTCTGGGCAACGATGGGTGGTTGCTTGGTGTTCATAGATGTTTAGCTTGTACCAAATGTCTTTGTATGTCAAACTGTTTGCATAGCTGATCTCGATGATGCTCTGGCGTTGGTCATCGCCCGAATGCGCGACATCTGGCATCGGCGAATGCGCGCCCTTGATCTCACGCCACCGCAGTCGATTGCCCTGCGCAAGCTGCTCGATGGCCCGCTGCCAATGGGCACTGTCGCCGAGGTGCTGTCGTGCGATGCGTCAACTCTCACCGGCATTGCCGATCGACTCGAGGAGCGCCACCTGATCCAACGCCAGATCGATCCAACCGATCGACGCGTCAAGTTGCTGGCGTTGACCGACAGCGGCAGAACATTGGTCGAATCCATTGATGGTCCGTTCACCGCCGAGATCCGGGGTTTCGCCGACCTGTCCGAACACGAACGTACGGAATTGACCCAACTGCTGCTGCGCCTGTTCGCCTGACTGTTGCCAGCTACCAGCTAACTACGAGACGCTTGAATCGCGACTATTCACCTGATGACCCGAGTCGCTAACTACGAGACGCTTGAATCGCGACTATTCACCTGATGACCCGAGTCGCTAACTACGAGACGCTTGAATCGCGACTATTCACCTGATGACCCGAGTCGCTAACTACGAGACGCTTGAATCGCGTTCCATACTCGCTCGGCAGTGCACGGCATGTCGATGTGGCGCACGCCGAGGTGGCTGACCGCGTCGATGACCGCCGACTGCACGGCCGGCGTCGAGCCGATCGTGCCGCTCTCGCCGATGCCTTTGGCGCCCAACGGATTGACGAACGTCGGCGTCTCCATGTGAACGACCTCGATGCTCGGCAACTCCGCTGCAGAGATGAACGCGTAGTCGGCGAGGTTCGACGTGATGGGATTGCCGTCGCCGTCGTAGCGCACCTCTTCGAGCAACGCCTGGGCGGCGCCCTGGGCAACCCCGCCGTGGATCTGACCCTCGAGCAGCAGCGGGTTGAGCACAGTGCCGGCATCGTCGCAGGCGATGTGTCGAAGGTGCCGCACCTGCCCGGTCTCGGTGTCGACTTCGACGACGGCAACATGAGAGCCAAACGGGAACGTTGGGCTGGATGCCTGGAAGTAGGTTGCTGCTTCGAGACCGTTCTCGAAGTCGGCATCGCTTTTTGCGGCCACCGAAAGTTCTGCCCACGACTTCGAGACAGCGGGAGTGCCGGCGACATGGAACGCGCCATTGTCTTTGTCGAGCACGACGTCGGCCTCGTTCGCTTCCAACAGCTTGGCGGCAAGCTTGCGGGCGTTGTCGACCAGTTCGCCCGAGGCCGTCCACACTGCCGCGCCACCCTGCTGCAGCGATCGGGATCCCATCGTGCCATAGCCGGTCGGCACGAGATCGGTATCGCCCCAGACGAGGTCGATCTTGTCCATCGGGATGCCCGTCTGCTCGTGGGCCAGCATGCTCCACGCGGTGACGTGACCCTGGCCGTGCGGTGACGTACCGGTGTAGACAACGGCGCGGCCATCGTCGAGCACTTCGATCTTGGCATGCTCGCCGAACGGGTCGACGCCTCCCGTGATCTCGACGTAGACGCTGACGCCGATCCCCAACTGCTTGCTGGAGCCGCTCTCGCGCCGCGCCGCCTGCTCGGCACGCAACGTCGGATAGCCGGCTGCGGCGAGCGCCTTGTCGAGCGAGCCCTCGTAGTCGCCGACGTCGTACGTCTGGCCGATCACTGTGGTGTGCGGCTCGCTGAACTTGGGGATGAGGTTCTTGCGGCGGAGTTCGACCGGGTCCATCCCGATCTCGGCGGCGAAGAGATCCATTGCCCGTTCGGCCGCGGCCGTTGCTTCCGGCCGCCCTGCGCCGCGATATGCCGTGACTGGCGTCGTGTTGGTCACCACGCTGGTGGTGCGGCATTCGATGTTGGGGATGTCGTAGACCGCCGACGACATCGGCCGAGTCATGAATGGGGCGAGGATCGTGCCGATCTCGACCCAGCCACCGCAGTCCTGAATTGCGTGCAGGCGATAATGAGTGATCTTGCCGTCGCGGTTGCCGCCGACCGTCACGTATTGAATCTGAGCTCGGCCGTGGCCGAGTGCCATCATCGATTCGGAGCGATTTTCGCGCCAGCGCAACGGGCGCCCGGTCAGCTTGGACAGCTGGCCCAACAAGATCTCTTCCGGATAGCACGTGATCTTGGCTCCGAAGCCGCCGCCGACATCGGGCGTGATCACCCGAAGTTGCTCGGTGGTCAGCCCGTTGCCGGCCATCAACGTGTCACGGGCACCCTGGGCCCCCTGCGTGCTGAGCCACTGGTACAACCGCGTGCTTCCATCCTCGGATGGCACCCAGGCGACGGCCGAACCGCGAACTTCCAGAGGGCAGGGTGCGACGCGTTGGTTGACGAACCGGCCCGTCACGACCACGGCGCAGTCCGCGAAGTATTCGTCGCCCGTGTTGTCGGGCATCCCCAACGCAATCGTGTCGAACACCACATTGCTGCCGGCGCCTTCGTAGATCAAGGTGGTCGAGGTCATCGCCGCCTCGGGGTCGACCAGTGCTTCGAGCACCTCGTAGTCGACCACCACTTGCTCGATCGCATCCTCGCCCTGCTGGCGATCTTCCGTGATGACCACGGCAATCGGTTCGCCAACGAAACGGACCTTGTCGATTGCCAGCCTGCCGCGTGTCGCTGCCGGGTTGAAGGCAGATGGTTCTTCGACCAGATCGAGATCAGCGGCGGTGTAGACGCCGATGACGCCGGGAAGTTTCAACGCCGCCGAGGTGTCGATTCCGAGAATTCGACCATGGGCCACAGACGAACGCACATACGTGACATGCGCAGCACCGGCGAGCAACGGCTCGTCGAGGAGATCGTCGACATACTTCCCGCCAGTGGTGAGGAACTTCGGGTCTTCCTTGCGAAGAACCCTGTTGCCGAGAATGCTGCCAGCCACGCGTTGACCCCCTGTGTTGCCATGATTGTCGGCGTGTGTAGTGCCGAACGTTCGGTGGCCGACACTAGACGTCGCCGGCGAGAAACACCGAAGTACGCCGAAGGGCTACGGGGCTGGCGTTGCAGCAGCCGAACGCACGGTAACGATCTGGGCGATCGCGTCGTACGGCCACCCGATCGGCAGGGTCACGGGGGCGTCGGGAGTTGACAGCACCGAGATCCGTTGCTCGCCCAT
>JAENVT010000013.1 GCA_016650435.1 Ilumatobacteraceae bacterium | reverse complement strand
GCAGCGCCTCAACGACGAAGCTGGATACCCCACCTGGACCGACGCGGTTTTTCAGCTCGTCGAGCACGTCTTCGTCAACGGTGATGGTGATCCGGGTCGCAGCCACCCGGAGATCATATCATACGTATGATCATACCTTCAAGCGATTTCGCAGGTGCTCGTGGACGAAGTAGACGCCGCGCTCTTCGACTGTTGCCAGCACTCCGTCGGCGTCGAGGCCGGCGTTGTGCGATCGCTGGACTCGGTTGCATATGTCGACGTCTTGGCCGTGCACCAATCCGTGGGCGGAGATGATCGACTTGCGGACGTCGTCGTCGATGTCCGGTCGCACGAACAATCGTCGCTCGACTCTCGTCGTCGTGGCATCGATGGGCTCCATCCACATCGCCAGGAACGCACCTGGGAAGACATTCATCATCAAGTTGGGCCACACCGTGAGGTATCCACCGATTCCGTACGGACCATCCATCGGTATCGACGCCAATTCATCCCAGCCGGGCTCGCCGGGTAGCAGGGTGGCGCGGATCTCGTCGACGCGCGAGCCAGTTGGTCGGAGCGGTCGGTCCCACGCGTACAAGACGACCCCGTCGGAGATCATCGGGTAGTCCTCGCTCGAACTGGTGTCGAGCTCCGGATGGACGAATGGTGTGTGGTAGTTCTCCGAGTAGTTCTCGAGCAAGACCTTCCAATTGAAATGGCGCTCGTTTGTCTCCGAGAGCACCAGCTCCATCGACTCCAGCGGATAGGCGTCAATAGCGCGGCCCAGCGGATCAACGTTGAAGGGCGCCGCTGATTCGTCGAAGCACACGAACACCATGCGACGCCACACAGCCAGCCGAACCGGCTTCAACGAGTAGTCAGCTACGTCAAAGCCCTCCGGGTCGCCGACCCCCGAGGCACGCGCCAACGATCCATCCAGCTGATACAACCACGAATGGTACGGGCAGCGAATCAGTGAGCTCGCGTGAGTCTCGCCGTCCTCGCACAGCGGTGACGCACGATGGCGACACACGTTCAGAAATGCCCGAAGCTCGCCAGCCTTGTCGCGCACGAACAGCACCGGGAGACCGCCTGCGATCCGCGCTGTGAACGAACCAGCGGTTGGCATCTCGTCGACGATGCCGGCGCACACCCAGTCCCGCTGAAAGATCGCTTCGCGCTCGAGGTCGTGGAACTCGGCTGAACTGTAGGCCGACGCGGGGAGTGTCTTGGCCTGCCTGATTCCAGCTGGATCCGGGATCTCTCGAAGTGCCACGTTCCGAGATTACGTTCGATCAGCATGTCGCGCCCCACATGTGAGTCAGCTAGCGCGACAAGCGCGGCACCAGGCTCACAGCTGACCTCGCTGCGGCGACATGTGAGTCAGTTAGCGCGCCGGTCGCGGCACCGGGCTCACATGTGAATCAGGGACTGCGGGTGCGCTGCGGCTCAGAAGCCGGCGAGGGGGGATTCGAGACGGCGGCGAACTGCCGCGCCGATCTTGTCGTTGAACGCACGCATGTGCGACTCGATCAGGGTCGCGGCGCGTTCGCCGTCGCCGTCGACCAGCGCGGCGTGGATGGCGCGGTGCTCGTCGATCACCTGATCGAGAGCGGCGACGTCGGAGAGGTACAGGTGCCACAGCCGGTCGCTCTGCGCGTACAACATGTCGAGCGTGTCGGTGAGGAAGCGGTTGTCGGCTGCCGCCCAGACGATCTCGCGGCATTCGCGGTCGATCTCCAACAATTGAGTGGGTGTGCTGTGGGCAGTGGCACGAGCAAGCGCTGCGGCCATAGCGTCCCAATCGGCGGCGCTGCCGCGGGCGCTCGCCAGGCGCATCACATACGGCTCGAGGATCGCCCGCGTCTCGTACAGCGTCGACAGTTCGGAGACGTCGATGCTCGACACGTACATGCCCCGGCGGGGGATGATCGTGACGAACTGGTCGCGCACGAGACGTTGGAGCGCTTCACGGATCGGCGTGCGACCGAGGCCTAGTTGTCGCTGTAACTCGTCGTCATCGACGACCGCTCCGGGGGCGAGCTCGAGCGTGACGATCATTTGCCGGATCGCTTGAAACGCCCGCGCGCTGAGTGATACGTTGGTGATATCGCAAAGATATATCACAGCCGATGTGATGACAAGCCTTCGAGGAGACGGACATGCCCGACGCAACGAGCCAAACGGTGCCCACCAGCGCAAAGTGCGTGATCATCGGGGCCGGCATCGTCGGCAACTGCCTGGTCGGCCACCTCAGCCGCCTCGGCTGGACCGACATGGTGCAGATCGACAAAGGCCCGCTGCCCAACCCTGGCGGCTCCACCGGTCATGCCTCCAACTTCATCTTCCCGACCGATCACAACAAGGAGATGGCGTTTCTCACGCTCGAGAGCCAGCGCCAGTACATCGAACACGGGCTCAACAACACCTCCGGCGGTATCGAGGTCGCTCGCAATCCGGAGCGGCTCGAGGAGTTCAAGCGGCGTATGACGTCGGCAAAGGCGTGGGGCATCGAGGGGCGTCTCGTGACGCCCGCAGAGATCAAAGAACTGGTGCCGTTCATCAACGAAGAGATCTTGCTCGGCGGCTTCTACACACCAAGCGTGTCGTGCGTCGACTCGCTCGAGACCGGCACGCAGATGCGCAACGAGGCCGTTGATGCGGGCGCGCTACAAGTGTTCGCCAATACTGAGGTGCTCGACATCGAGACCGAGGATGGTCCTGGCGGCCCCAAGGTGACAGCGGTCGTGACCAACAAGGGTCGCATCGAGGCCGAGTATGTCGCGATCGCCTGCGGCGTGTGGAGCCCGCGCATCGCCAAGATGGCCGGGGCCAACATCCCCCTCACGCCCGCCGTTCATCAGATGGCCGACGTCGGCCCGATCGACATCCTGCAGCAGAGCGGCAAAGAGGTCGCCTATCCGATCGTGCGCGATATGGACACCTTCTGCTACGAGCGCCAGACCGCCGGCTCGATGGAGGTCGGCTCCTACGCCCACCGGCCGATCTTCATGCACCCCGACGACATCCCCTCCAACGAGGAGTCGGCGTTGTCGCCAACCGAGTTGCCGTTCACTGCCGACGACTTCGACCAGCAGTTCGAAGAGGCCATCGACCTGATGGACATGCTGGGTGAGGCCGAGATCCGCTATGCGATCAACGGCTTGCTGAGCCTCACCCCCGACGCAAACCCGGTGCTTGGTGAGACCGTCGAGGTGCGCAACCTGTGGAGCGCCGCAGCGGTGTGGATCAAGGAGGGTCCCGGCATCGCTCAGATCGTTGCCGAGTGGATGACCTACGGATACCCGCACCTGTGCGATCCGCACAGCACCGACATCAGCCGCTTCTACCCGCACGAAAAGACCGAGCATCACATCCTCGCCCGCTGCGCCGAGCACTTCAACAAGACCTACGGCATCGTCCATCCACGCGAGCAGTGGGCCAGCCAGCGCGGCATGCGCCGCAGCCCGTTCTACGCGCGGGAAGAGGCGTTGGGCGCTGTGTTCTTCGACGCCCGCGGCTGGGAACGGCCGCAATGGTTCGAGAGCAACGCGAAGCTGATCGAGAAGTTCCCCGACGCGTTCAAGCCACGCGAACACGAGTGGGATGCCCGCTGGTGGAGCCCCATCACCAACGCCGAGCACCTGCAGATGCGCGAGAGCGTCGGGATGGTCGACCTCACGGCGTTCAACGAGTTCGACATCACCGGTCCGGGCGCGATGGCGTACCTGCAATACATGTGCGTCAACAACGTCGACGTTGCCGTCGGCCGCAGCGTGTACACGCCACTGCTGACACAGCACGGCGGCTTCCGCGGCGACCTCACGATCCAGCGACTCGCCGACGACCACTTCCGCATCATCACGGGTGCGTTCGACGGTGGCCGCGACAACTACTGGTTCCGCAGGTACATGCCGACCGACGGCTCGGTCACGTTCACCGACAGGTCGCAGGGAATCTGCACCCTCGGTGTGTGGGGCCCGAACGCCGAAGCGACGATGGCCAAGGTCGTCACCGACCAATCGAAGCCGTACGACGTGTCGCAGGCGGGCTTCCCCTACGGTGCGGTGCGCGACGTGCTGATCGACGGCGTGCCGTGCATCATGTTCCGCATCTCGTACGTCGGCGAGAACGGGTGGGAGATCTACACCAACATGGAGCACGGCCTGCGGCTGTGGGACACCATCGCCGAAGCCGGCAAGGAGTTCGAGATCATCCCCGTCGGCATCGGCGTGTACGCGGTTACCGGTCGCATCGAGAAGGGCTACCGCCTGATGGGTGCCGAGCTGGAAAGCGAGTACAACCCAGTCGAGGCCGGACTTGCTCGACCGAAGGTGAAGTCCGCCGACTTCATGGGTAAGGAGCCGTACCTCAAGGCCCGCGAAGACGGACCCGCAGCGATCATGTGCACGTTGTCGATGGACTCGCAGCGATGCGCTGATGGCTACGACCGCTTCCCAACAGGTGGCAACGAGCCGATCCTCACGCTCGACGGCGAGCGAATCCTCGACGCCAAGGGTCGCGTTTCGCGTGTCACTACCGCCGGTGCAGGACCGTCGGTTGGCAAGTATCTGCTGCTGGCCTACCTGCCCCCGGAGCATGCCGTCGAGGGCACCAAGCTGCAGGTCATGTACATGAACGAGTTGTACCCCGTCACCGTCGAGCGAGCGAGCGCGACCCCATTGTTCGACCCCGATGACAAACGCATGAAGTCATGAGGATCCTCGTCTGTGTGAAGCGCGTTCCTGCACCTGGGGCGCGCATCAACATCGCCGCCGACGGTCAGGCGATCGACACTGCGTTCTTGGGATTTACGATGAGCCCGCACGAGGAATGCGCTGTCGAGGCAGCCGTGCAACTGATCGAGAAGCATGGCGGTGAGGCAACAGTGTTGACCCTCGGTCCTGCGGAAGCAGACGAGCAGTTGCGCTACGCCGCCAGTCTCGGGGTTGCCAACGCCGTGTTGCTGCCCATCGACGGTCCCGATTGGGATCCACAACGAACCGCTGCAGCGATCGGCGCGGCGATTGCCGACATCGAAGCGTCCGATGGGGTGTTCGATCTGATCCTGTTCGGAAACGAGTCTGCCGACAGTGGCGGCTTTCAAGTCGGGGTGCGCGTCGCTCATGCATTCGGCCGTCCGATCGTCAACGGCATCAAAGGCATCGAGGTGCAAGACGGCACGTTGGTCGCTCGGCGCGAGGCCGATGTCGGCGTCGAGGTCTACGAGGTGCCGATGCCGGCGGTGCTTGGTGTGAAGGAAGGCATCAACCTGCCGCGGTATCCAACCCTGAAGGGCCGGCTGGCGTCCAAGAAGGTTGCAGTCGTCCAGGTCACCCCGGCCGGCGAGCCGGGCGGCCAGAAGATGATCACGCTGCTGCCCGCCGCCGAACAGGTCAGCGCAACGGTCATCCTCGGAACCGGCCCCGACGCCGCGCCAGCGGTGGTCGACATGCTCGCTGAGATCGGGGTGCTGAAGTGATCCTGGTCGTCGTCGAGCACGACCGCGGCACGATGTCGCCGGCAACGTGGGAGGCACTCGCCGCGGCTCACAACCTCGGCGAGACACATGCATTGACCATCGGCGAAGCGGCAGACGGACTCGTCGAGCAGATCACTGTGTTCGGTGCGACGACCGTGCATCAGGTGCACGATGACCTCCTGGCCGATTACAGCCCAGAGGCATGGGGTGAAGTGGTAGCCCAAGCGGTCACGTCGTTGAGCCCATCGATGGTGCTGGCAACCGGTACCGATCGCGGCAACGAGGTGATGGCCCAAGCAGCCGCCCGGCTCGATCTGCCGATGGTCGCCAACGTGATCGAGTTCAACGACGACGAGTTGGTGCGAGTTCGATGGGGAGGTTCGCTGCTCGAGCGTTGCACCCTCGACGCTCCGATCAAACTCGTGACGATCGGTCACCACGCGTTCGCAGCGGCGGAATCACCTGCGACAGCGACGGCAAAACCGCTCGAGGTCAAGCTCGATCCAATCGTCGGTCGCACGTTGGTTCGTGATCGCGTCGAGCGTGCCGCCGGCGTCACGCTGTCGACAGCGCCGGTGGTTGTAAGCGGCGGTCGCGGGGTTGGGTCAGCGGATGGCTTCGCTCCGTTGCAAGAACTCGCATCCGCGCTCGGCGGCGTCGTCGGTTGCAGCCGTGCCGTGACCAACCTCGGGTGGCGAAATCACACCGACCAGGTTGGTCAGACGGGTACGCGCATCGCCCCCGACATCTACATCGCCTGCGGCATCTCCGGAGCGATCCAACACTGGGTGGGCGCCATGGCGTCGAAGAAGATTCTCGCCATCAACATCGACCCAGAGGCCAACATGGTCACCAAAGCGGACTACGCCGTGATCGGCGATCTCCACCAGGTCGTGCCGGCGATCACGGCCGAGATTCAGCGCCGTCGAAGCTAAGACGTGACTTCTTTGCCGCGCAGGTAGAGCGAACCGAAGCGGTTGGCGAGGAAGTCGGAGAGCGCACACTGCTCTTGACGCACGAAACCGCGTTGCGGCAGTTTGCCTTCGCGCATCAGATCAGCCATCGTGCAGATCCCGGCAGCAGTGGTCAGTTGGATTGCCGATAGACGCGCGCCATTGACCTCGGATGCGTACACCTTGCGGGCGAACGTCTCCTGCATCAACAAACCGTTCCGTGTGCCGGACGCGGTGACGAAGATCAGAACGACGTCTTGATAGGTGATCGGGATTGCGGCTTCGAGCAACTCCTTCAGCAAGTCGCGCCGCCGCGACAATCGAAGGTCGGTGATCAGCATCTTGATCGCGTCGCGGTGACCCGGATAGCGGACGGTTTTGTAGTTGAGGGTCTCGACTTCTCCGAGCAGCGTCTCGCACAATGTGCCCAGCCCGCCGGAGGTGTTGAATGCCTCGTAGTCGACACCGTC
>JAENVT010000012.1 GCA_016650435.1 Ilumatobacteraceae bacterium | reverse complement strand
GTTCGTCGGGTGGTGCGATGGGCCCGGTCTCGAGGTGCCGTTCTCGCAGACCATGATGATCTGCGTTGCCGATCACGTTCCGTTGGCCCCGCCAGACAAGAAAGATCAGATCGGCTACTTCGAACTACGCCGCATCCACATGCTGCAAGGCCTGCAGCTGCTCGACATCTTGATCGTCGATCACGAGCGAGTTCAGAGCTTGGCCATCGCCTGCGACCGCGACGCGGTGTGGTTCGAAGAGTTCGCTCCCTTGGAGGCCGCCTAGCTGCATCGACTTACCATGGCCGGATGACCATCTCCGTTGTCACCGGCGCCAACAGCGGCATCGGCCGCGCCACAGCCATCCACCTCGCCCAGCAGGGTCACGCCGTCTACGGCACCGTTCGCAGCGTTGACAAGGCGGGCAAGCTGCAATCGATGTCGGCCGATGCCGGCGTCGAGGTCAACCTGGTGGAGCTCGACGTGGCCTCCGACGAGTCGGTGCGCGCCGGTTTTGCGCGCATTCTCGACGAGACCAACGGCGTCGTCGACGTGCTGGTGAACAACGCCGGTGTCGGCGGAAACGCCGTTGCCGAGGAGTGCCCGACGTCGACCTACCTCGACGTCATGAACGTCAACCTGTGCGGCGCGGTTCGCTGCCTGCAACAGGTGTTGCCGGGAATGCGCTCGCGCCACAGCGGTGCCATCGTCAACATCACCTCCATCGCCGGACGCATTGCTGCCATCGCTCAGTCTCCGTACGTCACATCGAAGTGGGCGTACGAGGGACTGAGCGAGGGCTTAGCGCAAGAGTTGGCGCCGTTCGGAATTCGGGTCGCCATCATCGAACCCGGCGTCACCAAGAGCGCGATCTTCGCCAAGAACATCGACGCACCCAATCAGTCGGGGGCATACGACGCTCACTACCGCCGCATGTTGCAGTTCTACGCGACCGGGTATCCGCTGGCCACGGATCCCTTCGAAGTGGCCCGTCTCATCCACGACGCTGTCACCACGGACACACCGCAGTTGCGTTACTCGGTCAGTTGGGCCGGGCCGGAGTTCATCGCCGGACGCCAGAAGATGTCGGACGAGGAATG
Source organism: Ilumatobacteraceae bacterium (assembly GCA_016650435.1). Next base: position 3,570 of record JAENVT010000012.1, on the reverse strand, counting down.
GGTCGCCCTTGGCGCACACCACGACGATGCCGACTACTACACCGCGTTCCAGTCAGCGTTCGGTCTCGACATCGCCCCTATCTGAGGCAACAGTCGAAATCCTTTGTCGGGCAGCGGCAGAACGGTGGTCATCACACCGCGGAACGGTGCAGCACTGCCCACGTCGGTGTGACAACGACACCGTCGCCATTGACCTCGGCTGCGCCGTCGACGATCAACGAGAGACCACCTGGCTCTGGCGGTGGGAACATCAGCACGACCAATGGATTGCGCACCACGTTGGCGCGGCTGGAATGACCCGTCTCACAGCGCAAGCCGACCTTGACCAGCGACGGTTTGACGGCCAAAAGATGAGGGCGATCTTCACCGCTGGTCACCAGATAGCACCACGGGTACTCGGCGAGTTTGTCGGCAAGATCCTCGAGCGCCACAGCAATGCTCACGCTGTGAGACTACTTTGCCCGGCGACGGCTCAGGGAACGACCGAGCAGCCCTTCGGAATGGTCAACAGCGGGTAGGGATCCACTGCCGCCCCACCCTTCGGATGCACCTCGAAATGCAGGTGATAGTTGCCAGGACCGGGGTCACCGGTGTCGCCGACGTAGCCGATCAATTGTCCACGAGTGACGACGGATCCGGGAGCCAACCCGTCGGCGAACTTCGACAGGTGGGCGTAGAAGTAATACGTCTTGTCGGGCATCGTCAGATACCAGGCGTTACCCGACAGCAGCGCGGTCGGTCCGTCGAACACCTGGCGAGTGAGGGTGCCGTTGTCGACCGCGTAGATCTCTTGGCCGAGCGAGCCCATCAAGTCGATGCCCTCGTGTGTGCGTCCGCCGGAGCGAGGCTGGCCGAAACTCGTCTTGCTGAGCGCGCACTTCGGCAGCGGGTTCATCGGGAACATGATCACGCCGCTCTGGTTCAACCGAATCGCCGGCTTCAACGCCGTCGCCGCGACCTCGAATCTGGGTGCAACCGTCGGGGCTGCATGTGCGTCTCCGAACGACACGGAGGCCGCCCCAATCGTCAGCGCTGCCACGGTCAGGGCCGTGACAGTTCGATGACGAAAATGAGTAGAGAACATGTAGCGAACTTCCCTGAGATGATGTGACAGCCGCTCGCCCGCCGAAACAGTATCGGCATCCTCACACGCGATCTAGAGCCGAAGTTGTCGGGGAAATTCTCGGTGAAATCGCCTGGAGGACTTCGCCAAGCGCAGGACGATCAGAGCGCTACAGCGAGGTCGGCGTCGAGGATCGCCTGATCCTCAGCTTCGGCGATCGGCACTGACTTCGCCAACTGCCAGCTCTCACCTGCGGCGATGTCGTCACCGAGGGCCTTCAGCGCCCTGGCGCGAGCCTCGTAGGCGTAGGCCAGATCGAAATCGGCGAGACCGTGCTGCTTGCACACCGCCAGGCACTGATCGGCATATCGAAGGGATAGTTGCGGCTGGCCGGTCAGCAATTGCACCTTCGCCAGCAACCACGCGCCGCGCGCTTCGTTCGCCGGAACACGACGCGCCGCGCGGGCCCAGTGATATGTCGAAGCGTAAGCCCGCCGTAACATTTCCTCGTCGTTCTCCGGTGTGCGCTGGGCCTCGATCATCTCCCAGGTCGAGTTGTTGCACTCGATTCCTTGGGCGCGATGCCACTCTCCGTCGGCGTCGTCGATGGGCTCGAGGTCTGCGGTCAACGCTGGAAGCGCCTCGCCGGTCTCGACCACGGTCTTCAAACCGTCGAGCACGTACACCCAGCCATCTTTCACGTTGGCCCACGTCAATGGGCTGAGCCCGAGGTCGCCGTGCTCCAGCCGCAGCCGAGTGAGACCTTCGCCCATCGGCTCGACGATCCACTCGACGCGGCTCGGTGGTTCTTCGGACATCGCTGCGTCGTAGAGCACGTGCCAGGTCATGACGAGTCGGTTCGGCGGGTCGAGCTCCTCGATCACACCATCGACGGCCGGGCGACCGCCGGCGATGGTCGTTCGGTACGGCTCGCCCTTCACCGGCGGCGAGTCGAAGGCCGTGCCGTGGAAGTACCGACGCGTCGACGACGGCTCGACTATTGCTTCCCACACCGCTTCCGGCGTGGCCTTGATGAAGATTTGGTAGACGTGCTTGGTGATGGCCATTCCGGGCGCTCCCTTTTGAATTTTTACTTCGTGCCGCGCTCGAGGCCTTCACGAATACCAACCATCGCGCGGGTGAACGGTTGGGCATACTTGCTGACCCAGCGGTCGGCGATCTCGCCGATCGGGATCGGGTTGAGGTAGTGCAGTTTCGTGCGACCGACTCGCTTGGTGACGACGAGGTTCGCCGCTTCGAGGACGGTGAGATGTTTCATCACACCGAACCTGGTCATCTCCGGAAATCGATCGCACAATGCCTGCACCGTCTGGCCGTCGCGTTCGAACAGCGCGTCGAGGATCGACCGTCGGGTCGGATCCGCGAGCGCCTTGAACACCTCGTCGCCTACCTCCTTCATAGCCTCGAATGATATGTGACTATTTGGTCACATGTCAACCAGGAATTTCCCGGAGAGCATTCTTGACTGGAATAGTCGGGTATGGCTGCTGGTTAGTGTTGTTCTGCACCGCAACCAGGACAACACACCACAACACCATCCCGCTTTTCCCTCGAGTAAAGGATCCCGACATGACTGTTCGCCTCGGAGATACCGCCCCCGATTTCACCGCTGACACAACTCAGGGGGAGATCAACTTCCACGACTGGCTCGGCGATTCGTGGGGTGTCCTGTTCAGTCATCCCAAGGACTTCACGCCGGTGTGCACAACCGAGCTCGGCTACGTCGCCAAGATCAAGCCAGAGTTCGACAAGCGCAACGTCAAGGTGATCGGCCTGTCGGTCGATCCCGTCGACAGCCATGTCAAGTGGGAAGAAGACATCGCCGAGACGCAAGGCACGCCCGTGAACTTCCCGATGATCGGCGACCCCGATCGCAAGGTCGCCGACCTGTACGACATGATCCACCCCAATGCCAGCGACACGATGACCGTGCGTTCGGTATTCATCATCGGCCCCGACAAGAAGGTCAAGCTGACCCTCACCTACCCGGCTTCGACCGGCCGCAACTTCGACGAGATCCTGCGCGTGATCGACAGCCTGCAGCTGACTGCGAAGTACAAGGTCGCCACTCCCGCCAACTGGACCGACGGCGACGACGTGATCATCGGTGGTGCCGTCACCAACGAGGAAGCCGAGAAGTTGTTCCCGCAGGGCTGGACGACCGTCAAGCCGTACCTGCGCACGCTCGCCCAGCCCAACAAGTGAGCTAGCTCCGGCGTTTGTCGCCGGGACGGCGCAACTCCTTGCGCAACACGAAGCGCAGACCGCTCCATGTGTCGTCGATCGCGCACACCTTGTTGTCGACCCAACCGGTCGGCAGCAGGTCTTCACGGAGAATGTTCTCGGTGATATCGGTGGGCACGCCGCTGGTCTTCTTCGGCCAGGCCACCCATATCCCACCATCGGGTGTCGCCGCCCTCGTCAGCTTCGGCCACGCCGCGTTCAACTTCGATCGTGACGTGAAGAACGCGACGACAACATCGAGC
>JAENVT010000011.1 GCA_016650435.1 Ilumatobacteraceae bacterium | reverse complement strand
GCCGACGCGTTGATCGACATCAACCTGCGCGCCGCCGTGCAGTCGACCATGGCGGTGCTGCCGGGCATGGTGCAACGCAATCGCGGCCACATCGTGTTCACCGGATCGATCGCCGGGTCACGACCGACCGCCAACAGCGCGATCTACTCAGCGACCAAGGCCGCACTCAACGCCTTCGCCGACGGATTGCGGATGGATCTGTTCGGCGCTGCTGTCCGAGTGACTGTTCTGGTACCGGGCCGGGTCGAAACCAACCTGTACGACGCCGCGATGGGCAGCCACGATGCCGCCGTCGGCCGGCTGTACTCGGGGGCGACCGCGATCCAACCTGTCGACATCGCCGCTCTGGTGGGCATGGCTATTGGCATGCCGGCGCACGTCGACGTGACCCGTCTCGAGGTGGTTCCGACAATGCAGGTCTTCGGTGGCAGCACCATTGCGGACATCGACTAGTATTCCGCATCGTGGGCTGGTTCCGTAATGTGGAACCGACCTGAATTGGCCTGACAAAGGAGTCAACCAGTGGCTTTTCCATCCGACCTCGACATCGCCCGTGCCGGCACGCTGTTGCCACTCACCGAGATCGCCGCTCAGATGGGCATCGGGCCCCATCTCCTCGAGGCGCACGGTGACGAGCTGGCCAAGATCCGCCTGGAGGCGATCGACGAACTCGCCGACCGGCCGAAGGCCAAATACGTCGTCGTCACCGCGATCACTCCGACCCCGCTGGGCGAAGGCAAGACCACCACAACGGTCGGTCTCGGCATGGCGATGAAGCACATCGGCAAGCGGGCGGCCATCAGCTTGCGCCAACCCTCGATGGGCCCGACCTTTGGCATCAAGGGTGGCGCGGCCGGCGGCGGTTACAGCCAGGTGATCCCAATGGAGCTGCTCAACCTGCACCTGACGGGCGACTTCCATGCCGTCACCGCGGCCCACAACCTGCTGTCGGCGATGGTCGACAACCATCTGCACCAGGGCAACGAACTCGATCTCGACATCCACAACATCACGTGGCGACGCGTGCTCGACGTCAACGATCGGGCGTTGCGCAACATCATCGTCGGTCTCGGCGGCAAAGCCGATGGCGTCACTCGCCAGACCGGTTTCGACATCACCGCGGCCTCCGAAGTGATGGCCATCTGGGCACTGTCGACGTCGGCAAAGGATCTGCGGGCCCGCCTCGGGCGGATCGTGGTCGGCTACAACCGCGCCGGCGACCCCGTTACCGCCGAGCAACTGAAGGGCGCCGGTTCGATGGCCGTCATCATGCGCGAAGCACTGAAGCCCAACCTGCTGCAGACCCTCGAGAACACGCCGGTCATCGTTCACGCCGGTCCGTTCGGCAACATCGCCCACGGCAACTCGTCGATCATCGGCGATCTCATCGGGATCCACAGCGGCGACTACCTCATCACCGAAGCCGGATTCGGTGCCGACATGGGTGCCGAGCGCTTCTTCAACATCAAGTGCCGCACCTCGGGGATGGTTCCCGACGCCGCCGTGCTGGTCGCCACGGTTCGGGCACTGAAGGCCCACAGCGGCAAGTTCAAGATCGTCGCCGGCAAGCCACTGCCGCCCGAGTTGCTGGCCGAGAATCCCGACGACGTGCGCGCCGGCGCGGCCAACCTCATCAAGCAGATCGAGAACGTCAAGGTCCACGGCGTCTCACCTGTCGTGGCCATCAACGCCTTCCCGGGCGACTTCGACAGCGAGCATCAGGCGATCCGCGAGATCGCCGAGTCGGTCGGCGCTCGCGTTGCCGTGTGCACCCACTTCTCCGACGGTGGCAAGGGTGCTACCGATCTCGCCCAGGCTGTCGTCGAGGCCTGCGACGAGCCGAGCACGTTCACGTTCTGCTATCCGCTCGATGCAACGCTGAAGGAGAAGATCGAATCGATCGCCACCAAGATCTATGGGGCCGGCAACGTCACTTATTCGCCCGCGGCCAACACCCAGCTCGCGCGGTACGAGAAGAACGGCTTTGGCGGTCTTCCGATCTGTATCGCCAAGACGCACCTGTCGATCAGCGGAGACGCCTCGTTGAAGGGTGCCCCCACCGGCCACACGCTCAATGTCCGCGAAGTCAGGGCCTCGGTCGGCGCCGGGTTCATCTATCCGATCTGCGGCGATATGACGACCATGCCGGGTCTCGGGTCCGCGCCGGCGGCGTCGATCATCGACTTCGACGAGCACGGCGAAGTCGTCGGCCTGTCGTGAGGGCGATATGACAGCCGTCATCATGAACGGCACCCAACTACGCGACGACATCGTCGCCGAGTTGCGCGCCGAGATCGAGGCAGCAGGCAGTCCGCCGGTGTGTTTGGCGACGGTGTTGGTCGGCGACGACAAGCCCAGTCAGATCTATGTCCGCAGCAAGCAGAAGAAGGCCGCCGAGGCCGGCATGCAGTCGCGCCACGTTGCCATCGACGGCAACGTCAGCCAGGCCGAACTCGAAGACACAGTTGCCGCGCTGGTCGCCGATCGCGGCGTGCACGGCATCCTGTGCCAGCTCCCATTGCCGGGTGGCCTCGAGGCCGAGCCACTGCTGCGAATGATCCCTGCCGAGAAGGATGTCGATGGCCTCACCGAGGCATCGTTGGGCCGCCTGGTGCGTGGCCAACCCGGTCACGTCGGATGCACGCCGCTGGGCGTGATGCGGTTGCTGCAGCGCTACGACATCCCGACGGCTGGCAAGCGCGCGGTAGTTGTCGGCCGTTCGACACTGGTGGGCCTGCCGATGGTGTTGCTGCTCGGCCGCAAGGGCGTCGACACAACAGTCACCCTTGCCCATTCGCGCACGGCCGATCTCGTCGAGGTCTGCCGCGAAGCCGACATCATCGTCGCCGCCGCCGGTAGCGCTCGAATGATCACAGCTGCACATGTGAAGCCGGGGGCGACGGTGATCGATGTCGGCGTCTCGCGCACCGAGAACGGGATCGTCGGCGACGTCGACTTCGATCCCGTTTCGTTGATCGCCGGCGCCATCACCCCGATGCCCGGTGGCACGGGACCGATGACGATCGCCTGTCTGCTGCAGAACACGCTCGAGGCAGCACGTATGCAAGGAGCGTTTCCGGCCTGATGTCGGGGGTGCAGTCTGTCGAGCGCGCATTTGCCGTGCTGCGCTGCCTGTCGGGCGGACCCGCCGGCGTCACCGATGTCGCCGAGCGCGTCAGCTTGCCGAAGAGCACCGTGTCGCGCATGCTGTCGACCCTCGAAGATCTCGGCATGGTCGAGCAGATCGAGCCGGGCGGCAACTACCGAGTCGGTGCAGGGATGATCGAGATCGCTGCCGCGGTGCTGCCCGGGCGATCGCTGATCGCCGCAGTGCGGCCGCACCTCCACGTTGTCGTGAAGGCCACGGGCGAAGCTGCTGGCCTATCGATCGCCGACGGCTTCGACATGCTCTATCTCGACCAGGTCGATGCCGACAACCAGGTGCAGGTACGCGACTGGACGGGCGAACGCTTGCCCGCCCATACCGTCTCGTCCGGCCAGGTGCTGTTGGCGTTTGGTGCCATCGACGCCGATCGTTACCTCGACCAACCGCTGGAGCGAACGGCCAGTGGCACGCTGACAGACGCCGACGCGATTCGCGCCCGGTTCGCCGAGATCGTGGCCCAGGGCTACGCGTGGGCATTCGAGGAGTTCCTCGATGGGCTCAACTCTGTTGCCGCTCCGATCCGCGACAGTCGCGGACGCGTCGTCGGGGCGATCCACGCCCACGGGCCGGCGTATCGCTTTCCTGGCGACGTCGATGCCGACGAGGTTGGCCGGCTGGTTGCGACAGCTGCCGAGCGAGTGCAGCTATGACCACCCACGACCCGACTACATACGACTACGTGATCGTCGGCGGCGGTTCGGCCGGCTCGGCGTTGGCCAATCGTCTCAGCGCCGATCCGACCACCAGCGTGCTCGTGCTCGAGGCCGGCCGGCCCGACTACAAGTGGGACGTTTTCATCCACATGCCGGCGGCGCTGACCTTTCCCATCGGCAGCAAGTTCTACGACTGGAAGTACGAGAGCGAACCGGAGCCGTTCATGAACGGCCGCAAGATCTACCACGCCCGCGGCAAGGTGCTGGGCGGTTCCAGCAGCATCAACGGGATGATCTTCCAGCGCGGCAACCCGCTGGACTTCGAGCGATGGGCTGCCGATCCCGGCATGGAGACGTGGGACTATGCCCATTGCCTGCCGTACTTCAAGAAGATGGAGAACTGCCTGGCGGCCGACAGTGGCGATCAATTTCGAGGTCACAGCGGGCCACTGGAGCTGGAGCGCGGCCCGGCGACCAACCCGCTGTTCGGCGCGTTCTTCGAAGCCGTTCAGCAGGCTGGATTCCCGATCACAGACGACGTCAACGGTTTCCAGCAAGAGGGTTTCGCCAAGTTCGACCGCAACGTTCGTCGCGGCCGACGACTCAGCGCGGCACGTGCCTATCTTCACCCGGTCATGCACCGCAAGAACCTCACAGTCACGACGCGCGCCCTCGTGCACCGCGTGTTGTTCGACGGCACCAAGGCGACCGGCGTCGAGTACAGCACCCGGCGAGGCGGCACGCAGCGAGCGACTGCCGAGGAGGTGATCCTGTGCGGCGGGGCGTTCAACTCGCCACAGTTGTTGCAGCTCAGCGGAGTCGGTAACGCCACCGACCTTGGCGCCCTCGGCATTCCCGTCGTCCACGACCTGCCCGCTGTCGGCCAACACATGCAGGACCATCTCGAGGTCTACGTGCAGTACTCGTGCAAGCAACCCGTGTCGTTGCAACCGCAGTTGAAGATGTGGCGGCGGCCGTTCATCGGCGCCGAGTGGCTGTTCTTGCGCAAGGGGCCCGGTGCGTCGAACCACTTCGAAGGCGGTGGGTTCGCCCGCAGCAACGACGAGGTCGCTTATCCCAACTTGATGTTTCACTTCCTGCCGATCGCAGTGCGCTACGACGGATCATCGCCGGCAGGCGGGCACGGCTATCAGGTGCACATCGGACCGATGTACAGCAACTCGCGCGGCTCGGTGCAGATCACCTCGACCGACCCGAAGGCCAAACCGGCGCTGCGCTTCAACTACATCTCCACGCCCGAAGATCGCCGCGAATGGGTCGAGGCCATTCGCATCGCCCGTCGCATCCTGAATCAGCCGGCGATGGAGCCGTTCAACGGAGGCGAGGTCTCACCCGGACCGAGTGTCGACACCGATGAGCAGATCCTCGATTGGGTGCGCACCGATGGGGAGACCGCGTTGCATCCTTCGTGCACCTGCCGCATGGGACGAGAAGTCGACAACAGCGTCGTCGACCCGCTGACGATGCGGGTTCATGGCGTCGACGGCATTCGGGTGGTCGACGCATCGGCGATGCGCTACGTCACCAACGGCAACATCTACGCGCCGGTGATGATGATGGCGGAGAAGGCCGCCGACCTGATCCTCGGCAACACCCCGCTCGCGCCAGAACCTGTCGACTTCTATCGAGCGAAGTAAACGAACCTTGTCGCTGCGAAGACCTTGAGCGTCCTCGCAGCGACAAAGTTCGCGGGAGTGTGGATCAGCCGAGCCAGCCGGTGACTACGTCGGGGTTGGCGTCGACCCATGCCTTCGCGGCGGCGTCGGGGGTCTGGCCGTCGCTGTCGACCATGGCCGCGATCTCGTTCTGCTGATCAGTGGTCAATTGGAACTTCGACAGGAAATCGAAGGCTGCCTTGTTCTTGGCCTCGAGCCCGGCGTTGGCGGCCTTGTACAGCTCGTCGACGGGATAGTCACAGGCGTAGTTGCCATCTGCTGCTGCGGCGGATGCCAGGCAGGCATCGGTCACTGCGGGCAGCTCAACCTGGGTCAGCTTGACCTTCGACTGCAACCAGTGTGGCTGCCAGAACTGCAGCAGCAACGGCTTCTGGTCGGTCTCTGAAGCCTGGATCGCGGTGATCAATGCGGCCTCGGAACCGGCGACGGTGTACTTCAACGGCAGATTGAGGTTCTTGATGATCTGCTCGTCGTACGTCACGTAGCTGGGATCGCCCATCAAGAACTGACCCTGAGCGCCCGACTCGGCGGTGGCGAACAACTTGGCGAGCGTCGGATCCTTGAACCCTTCCCACGTCTTCAGTTCGGGGTGCTGATCGATGACGAACGACGGCACGTACCAGCCGATCTTGGCGTGCGGTCCGAGCACGCCGAGATCGACGACACTCTTCTTCTCCTCGATGTATGTCTTGTGATCGGCGGCGTGACCCGACGGCCAGATCTCCAGGTTGGCGTCGAGATCGCCGGAATCAAGACCGACCCAGGCAGCGTTCTCGTCGAGCGCTACGAGCTCGGTCGGGGTGCCGAGCTTGGATTCCAGCACGACCTTGGCGACGTTGGCGTTGACTGCCGAACCTGTCCACGGGTTGACGGCGAGTTTGATACCTGCGCCGCTTCCGGCAGCTGCAGGATTGGTGCCGGCAGGGGCGGGTGCCGTAGTGCCGTCGGTGGCGCCCTGGGTGCCTGCCCCGGCAGTAGTGGCGTCGCTTGCCTTGCTGTCGCTACCGCACGCTGCGGCAACGAGCGCAAGCGCAAGAGCGGCTGCCGCAAAGCGGGCGGATGTACGAATCGTTGTTCTCATATTCTCCCCTTTGGCCCCGACAATTCGAGGCGAGTTCACGATGTGCGATTCTCCGGTGCCGATCTGCTTCCCCATGCCTGGGTGAGTCGATCGAGGATCATCGCCAACAGAACAATACTCACCCCTGCCGCCACGCCATCACCCATCTTCAGGTTCGGTTTGGTGAATCCGCCGAGTGCTTCGAGCCCGAGCGCGCCGCCGCCGATCAGGCCGGCGATGATCACCGTGGCCAGCACCATCAGGATCACTTGGTTGATCCCGAGCATGATCGATTTGAACGCCAACGGGAGCTGCACTTTGATCAATTCCTGCCGTGGAGTGGCCCCGAACGAAATCGCCGCCTCGCGTGGCGCGAACGGCACTTCTTTCAGGCCCAGGCTGACCAAGCGGATGCCCGGCGGCAGGGCGTAGATCACCGCAGCGATCACACCCGGCGTACGACCGACGTTGAACAGGAAGATGACGGGCACGAGGTAGACGAATTGCGGCAGTACCTGGGCGGTATCGAGGAATGGTCGCAGTGCTGCTTCGAGCCACCGCGACCGGCCGGACCAGATCCCGATCGGTATGGCCAGCGCCACGCTGATGACGACCGCGACCAGCACCTGACTGAGGGTGTCCATCGCCAGGTCCCAGTTGTGCATCGCCGCGATGCCTAGCAGAGCCAACGTGCACAGCAACGCCAGCCGCCAGCCCTTGCTGATCCAACCGATGAACGCGAAGAAGGCAACGACCAACCACCACGCCGCGGACTGCAGCACGCTGCGGATCGGGTCGAGGATGTCGCGCACCAGGAAGTCGCTGATCGAACCCGTGCCACCGATCAGCGGGACGCCGCGCCGGAAGTGCTTGTTCAACCAGTCGATCACCGACTTGGCCCACGAGCCCAGCCCGACGCGCCACGAGGGGAAGTCCTGGACGCTAAGCACCTTGGCGCCGAGTGCTGCCACGACCACCACGCCGAACCCGACGGCCCACAGCCTGCGGCGGTCGACGATCCACACCGTGACCGGGCGACCATGCCTCAGTGATCGTTCGCCCGTGGTGATGCGATCGAGGGCGATCGCCGCGAACACGATGCAGAAGCCTGCGGAGAACGCCAGCTTGGCGT
>JAENVT010000010.1 GCA_016650435.1 Ilumatobacteraceae bacterium | reverse complement strand
CGTGACACATGCCGCAACAACTGCCACAGCGCACCTGTGGATCGAGCAGCCGATGTCGGGCGTGGGCGATCGCGGAAAGTTCGGTGCGATCAATCGCATGTTCGACACCCATCCACCGCTCGAAGAGCGGATTGCTCTCTTAAGGGAAATGTGAAATTCGTCAAGTCATCACTGTTCACAGTCGCCGCGCTCACCATCGCAGCTTGTGGGGGCGGCGGCTCGTCTACGGCTACGACCGTCGGCGAAACGTCTCCGCCGACTACGAAGCAAGTGGCCTCGAGCACGACCGTCAAGTCGACAACCACCTCAGAGGGCGCGTCGACAAGCAGCACATCGACCACGATCGCGCCCGACCCGGTGATGCCGCTCACGGGATTGCCGATCACTGATCCGGCTGTCGCTGCCCGACCGGCCGTGGTCGTCAAGATATCCAACGACCCTGGGGCTCGACCACAGTCCGGTCTCGAGTTCGCCGACATCGTGTTCGAAGCCTGGGGCGCCGGCCCGACCCGATTCGCCACGGTGTTTCAGAGCAAGGACGCGCCGAAGGTCGGTCCCATCCGATCAGCTCGCACCCAAGACGTGGATCTGGTCGGCTCGTTCAACGGTGCGGTGTTCGCCTGTTCCGGTGGAAACAACGGGGCCATCGCAGCAATCCGCGGGTCCGATCTGTTGGTGCTCACCGAGAGCCAAGGCCCTGGCTGGTACCTCGACAAGAATCGCCATCGTCCGCACGCCACGTTCAACGACACGGCCTCGCTCCGGTCGAACGCCGCGCCCGATCGACCAGGCCCCTCGGTGCAGTTCAAGTACCGCGACGCCGGCGTCGTCGCGACGGGTGACTCCTCAGCCGGCTTCAAGTTGCACATCGAAGCAGTGCATGCTCAGTGGGATTTCGACGCGACGTCGAACATGTACGAGCGATCGCAGGACGGCCATCCTCACGTGTTGGCCAACGGCGACCGGGTGGAGTTCAACAACGTCGTCGTCCTGTGGATCGACTACGGGCATAGCCCAGCCGATGTTCGATCGCCCGACGGCGGGACGATCGGCAGCGGTGACGGTGTGGTGTTCACGAACGGAAAGCAGATCCCGGCGCACTGGTCACGAAGTGACCGGCTGCAACCGATCAGCCTCACCGATGCCAGCGGGAATCCAATTCTGCTCACCCAGGGAACCACGTGGTTCGAGCTGGCCAACAGCGGCAAGGGCACCTTCCCGGGTACTGACGAGCTGGAAATTTTGCCCGGCTGATCGGGGCGAACACTGGTCCGGGGTCGGGCGTGACGAAGTGTGACGCCTCATCGGCGACGTGGCCTGCTACACATGGTCGGAACAGACCCCCGCTCGAAGAGCGCATCAGCACTACTGAGAGACCCTGTGAAATACACCAAATCCACAACGACATTCATTGTTGCCGCGCTCGTACTTGCGGCGTGCGGCGGTGGCAACTCGTCGTCGGCCACGACGGTCGTAGGGGTCACCAGCCCAGCAACGACCAAGCCGGCATCCACGACCTCATCTTCGTCCGGAGACGCCTCGTCGACGTCATCCGCTTCATCGACGTCGACCTCAACAACGATTCCAGCGGATCCGGTGATGCCACTGACCGGGCTGCCGATCGAGGACCCGGCCCTTGCCGCGCGGTCTGCGTTGGTCGTCAAGATTGACAATCATCAAGATGCTCGTCCGCAGAGCGGGCTCAACCAGGCCGACATCGTCTTCGAAGAGAACGTCGAGAAGCTCACCCGCTTCGCAGCCGTGTTCCAGACCACGGCACCCGATCCGGTTGGCCCGATCCGCAGCGGACGAGAGCAAGACGTGCAACTGCTCGGTTCGCTCAACAAGCCGATCTTCGCGTGGAGCGGCGGGAACCCTGGTGTGACGGCGGCCATCAACGGCTCCGACTTCATCGTCGCCAATGTGCAGACCAACGCCCGTAGTGCCAGCAAGTCGTTCCGATCGAAGGACAAGGCCGTGCCTCACAACCTGTATGCGCAGGGCAGCGGACTGTTCACCCTGAGCCCGGAGACGCCGACCCCGCCGCCGGTGCAGTTTGCGTATCTCAAAGATGGCGCTGCAGCAGCCGGCGATCCCTCAGCGGGAGTCGATCTCAAGATGGACGGGGTCAACGTCAGCTGGAAGTACGACGCCAAGTCGAGCACGTATCTTCGGTTCCAGAACGGCAAGGCCCACAACGATGCGGCGCTCGGTCAGGTCAACGCCACCAACGTTGTCGTGCTGGTCGTCGACTACGTGCAGAGCGCTATCTACGCTCCAAGCCCCATCGCCCAGACCCTCGGTACCGGCGAAGCGTTCATCTTCACCGGCGGCAAGGCAGTGCACGGCAAGTGGAGTCGCGATGACCGCCTCAAGCCATTCACGTTCACATCCGACGGTGGCCAGCCGATCTTGCTCACGCCGGGGCGCACATGGGTCGAACTGGCTCGCGTCGATATGACCACGACCAATCCCGCCTGATCACGCCGCGGCGCCGGAGTCCTCGGTTGCCCCGACCGGTTCAGCCGGCGTGCCCGCCTGGATGAGCTTGCGCTGGTTCAGCAGCACGAATCCGAGCAGCCCGAACAGCACCAGCGCCATCCCGACGAACTGCCATGCCCGCAAGGTCTCGCCGAGTATCAGGAACGACCACAACGCGGCCATCGCCGGCTGAGCGATCTGGGCGATTCCGATGGAACCGATCGGCACGGTGCGCTGGGCGAACACCATCATCCCATGGGCGAGCACACCGGTGATCAGCGACAGCAAGACGATGTAGAGCCACCCGTGGGCCGTGATCGAGACAATGTGACCGTGAAGAAGGGCCGGCACCAGTGCAGCGACCGTTGCCGTTGGGGTCATCGCGGCCATGTAACTGGCCACGTCCATCTCCGTGCTGACTCGTCGCGTACCGGCGATGTAACCGGCCCAGCTACCGAGTGCGATCACGCCGAAGATGCAGCCGCGAACCGACGCATCGCCATTCGCCGGCGCCGAGAACAGCACGATCGCGACGCCGCCGAGAGCGAAGACCGCGAAGAACAGTGCACGCGAGTTCAGCCGCTCGCCGAAGTACCGTGCGCCGATCGGCACGACGATGAATGGTGTCATCGCGCTGATCATCTCGGCGTTGGCGACGCTGTTGTGCGTTGCGCCGAGGTAGAAGAACGCGATGTCGAGCCCGAAGAAAATCCCCGGCAGCGCAGCGAGGCGAATGTTTCGCCAGCTTGGCCGGCGCCCCGATACCAGCACGAGACCGTTCCACACGGTGGAGGTGATGACCATCCGCCAGAAGGCGACGAGCTCTGCCGGGGTGGCGGCTCGTTTCACCAACGTCGACGCGAACGAAAATACGGTGATTGTGATCGCGACGGCAATTGCGCCGAGGGCCCGCCTGCGCTCACGCATATCCGGCAAGGTTGGCACACCGACCGGGTGTTCGTCATGTCCCGAGCGAGGCCGAACGTGGTGGCCAGAGCACCAGCTACTCCTTCGGTTAGTCCTTGGGTCGTGTCTCGCTGTGGCGATACGCTAGGTGTATGACTTCGAGCAGTTCCTCGCCGCGCGCCACTGGTACGTATCCGGTGAAGCGCGGCCTTGCCGAGATGTTGAAAGGTGGCGTCATCATGGATGTCGTCACCGGTGAGCAGGCCAAGATCGCCGAAGACGCCGGGGCCTGCGCCGTGATGGCACTCGAGCGGGTACCTGCCGACATCCGCCGTGATGGAGGCGTCGCCCGAATGAGCGACCCCGAGATGATCGAGGCCATCAAGGCTGCGGTCACCATCCCAGTCATGGCCAAGGCGCGCATCGGCCACTTCGTGGAGGCACAGATCCTCGAGTCTCTCGGTGTCGACTACGTCGACGAGAGCGAAGTGCTGACACCTGCCGACGAGACCCACCACATCGACAAGTTCGCGTTCACGGTGCCGTTCGTGTGCGGTGCAACCAATCTCGGAGAGGCGCTGCGCCGAATCAGCGAGGGGGCATGCCTGATCCGCTCGAAGGGTGAGGCCGGCACGGGCAACATCGTCGAAGCCGTGCGCCACCTGCGCAACATCATCGGTGACATCCGCAAGGTCGGCCAGGCCGATTCAGCCGAGTTGTTCAACTGGGCCAAGCAACTGCAAGCGCCACTTCCCTTGGTGCAAGAGATCGCCGAGACCGGCTGGCTTCCCGTCCCACTGTTCTGCGCCGGGGGCATCGCTACACCTGCCGACGCCGCGTTGGCCATGCAGCTCGGCGCCGAAGCAGTGTTCGTCGGATCAGGAATCTTCAAGAGCGACGATCCCGCACCACGGGCCAAGGCCATCGTCGAAGCGACGACCCATTTCCGCGACGCCGACATCCTCGCCAAGGTCAGCCGGGGCCTCGGGGCGCCGATGACCGGGATCGCGATGGATGAGATCAATCAGCGATACGCGGAGCGCGGCTGGTAACCATGACGCAGGTTGGCGAGCCCGATCGGCTCGTCGGTGTGCTGGCATTGCAAGGCGCTTTTGTGGCCCATCAGCGTGCCCTCGAGTCCGCCGGCGCCACAACACGCCAAGTTCGCCAACCGGGTGATCTCGACGGCATCGATGCGCTGGTGATGCCGGGAGGGGAGAGCACGACGATGTCGCGGTTGTTGGCGACATCGGGCCTGTTCGACGACATCAAGGCACTGCTCAGCGATGGGTTGCCGGTGCTGGGCACCTGTGCCGGAATGATCCTGTTGGCGACGGAGGTGTTGGACGGCCGACCCGATCAGCTCAGCTTCGGAGCGATCGACATATCAGTGCAACGCAACGGGTACGGTCGCCAGATCGACAGCTTCGAGACCGACCTCGAGGTCGTCGGCTTCGATACCCCATTCCACGCCGTGTTTGTTCGTGCCCCCAAGGTCGTTGCGGTCGGCGCAAATGTCGAAGTGATCGCCGAATACGATGGAGTACCTGTCGTAGCTCGACAGGGCCATGTGATGGTGGCATCGTTTCATCCCGAACTGACGGGTGACGCACGGCTGCACGCCAGATTTTTGCAGGAGGTATAGGCCATGTCTGGCCATTCGAAGTGGGCGACCATCAAACACAAGAAGGGTGCGGCCGACAAAGCACGCGGCCAGCTCTTCGCCAAGATGGCCAGACAACTCGAGGTTGCGGCGCGCGAGGGCGGCGGCGACCCCAATTCCAACGCGACACTGCGCACAGCGATGCTGAAGGCCAAAGCCGGACAGATGACCAACGACGCCATCGACCGGGCGATCAAGCGCGGCACCGGCGAAGACGACGGCCGCACGTACGAGGCCATCACGTACGAGGGCTACGCGCCCGGTGGAGTGGCCTTGCTCATCGATGTGTTGACCGACAACCGCAACCGCACCGGCGCCGAGGTCCGCAACATCTTCTCCAAGCTTGGCGGATCGATGGCCGAGCCGGGTGCCGTTGGCTGGCAGTTCAGCAGACGAGGTGTAATCATCGTTTCCGGCGGCGACGAGGACAGTGTGATGATGGCGGCACTCGAGGCCGGCGCCGACGACGTCTCGATCGAGGGCGGGTCGTTCCACGTCATGTGCGATCCTTCCGCCGTGTACGAAGTACGCGATGCACTTCAGGCCGCCGGATTCGAGATCGAGTCGGCGGAAAGCACTATGGTCGCCAGCCAGTCGATCGAGATCACCGACACTGACGACGCTCGCAAGATCCTGCGAATCGTCGATGCGTTCGAAGAGAACGAGGATGTGCAGGACGTGTACAGCAATTTCGACATCAGCGACGAACTGATGGAGACGGTGGGGGTATGAGCGTCGGCGTTGGCGACAAGGCACCCGCGTTCAGCCTGCCGGCAACGGGTGGGTCGACGATCTCGTTGTCCGATTTTGCCGGCAAGGCGGTGGTGCTGGTTTTCTATCCGGGCGACGACACGCCGGTCTGCACGAAGCAACTCGGCTCATACAGTCGCGACCTCGACGAGTTCGAAACCCTCAATGCCCAGATTCTGGGTATTTCCGCGCAGAGCATCGAAAGCCACGAAATGTTCGCCGGCAAGCAGGGACTCAAGTTTCCTCTGCTGTCCGACAGCGACAAGGCCGTCGCCGGTCTCTACGGAACGCTCGGCCCGCTGGGCTTTCCGCGCCGCAGCGTGTTCATCATCGACAAGCACGGAGTCATCCGCTACGCCCACCGGGCGATCGCCGGGTTGACCTACCGACCGGTCAGCGAGCTCGTCGAAGTGCTGAGCTCGCTGTAACGACTGCGAAACGCTGTGATCCGCTTGGCGGTGCGCCTTGGGTACTACAGTACGAACCTGTGTTCGTTGCGCAGCGCGTCTTGGGGATCGATCCCGGCCTCACTCGGTGCGGATACGCGGTGCTCGACAGCACCAGCCCGGGCACGGCAACGGCATTGTCGCTGGGGGTGTTGCGCACACCGCCCACTGACGCGCTGCCACAACGACTCGCTGCGCTGCAGGCCGAAATCGTGGCACTGTTGCAAGAGTTTCGCCCCGACGTCGTTGCTGTCGAGCAGGTCTTCTTTCAGGTCAACGTGCGCACGGCGATGAGCGTTGGTCAAGCCAGCGGGCTGGCGCTCGCCGAGGCTTCGGCATTCGGCTGTCAGGTCATGCAGTACACCCCGAACCAGGTGAAGAACGCTGTCGCCGGATGGGGCGGCGCCGACAAGGCGCAGGTTCAGAAGATGGTGCAGGTTCGGCTCGGATTCTCTGCACCACCCCGACCCGCCGACGCGGCAGACGCGGCCGCGTTAGCGCTGTGCCATCTGTCGTCCGCACCATTGCGCCGGCACATCGAGGCGATGACCGCGGCTGGGACTGGGGCGGCCAGGTCATGATCGGATCCCTGCGAGGTTCGGTGCTCGAACGCCTCGACGACGGTCGCGTGCTGGTCGAGGTCGGTGGGTTGGGCTATCTGGTCACGGTGACCCCGCGAACGTTGGCCGAGCTCGAACCGACATCGCCCGTATTCCTCTATGTACATCACCACATCCGCGAGGACGCCCAAACGCTTTTCGGGTTCCTGAGGCGCGACGAACGTGCTGCGTTCGACATCCTCATCGCCACCCACGGCATTGGTCCGGCTCTGGCGGTCGCCATTCTCGGCACGCACTCACCCAGCGCTCTTGTCGACATCGTGGCCGGTGGCGATCTCGGTGCTCTCACACTGGTCCCCGGCGTCGGCAAGAAGACTGCCGAGCGCTTGCTGGTCGAACTGCGCAACCGGCTCAATCTGCCAATGCTCGATCCGTTGACCACCACCGGTGGCAGCACCACGGTCGGCAATGTCCGCGAGGCCTTGGCCGGCCTCGGGTACGCGCCGGAAGAGATCCGTGAAGCAATGCGTGATCTGCCGGACTCAACG
This sequence comes from Ilumatobacteraceae bacterium, assembly GCA_016650435.1. The sequence continues at coordinate 9,548 of JAENVT010000010.1, read as the reverse complement.
TCTGCAGAAGATCTGCTGCGTGATGCCCTGCGGCTCCTGGGGGTTCGACGTGCGTGAGGAGTTCCTCGATCCGTCGCCATCCGACGATGTCGAAGAAGCCGACGAGGCGGGTCTTCGACCGCGCCGGCTGAGCGAATTTGTCGGCCAGGGCGAGCTCAAAGAGCACCTGTCCATCGTGCTCGAGGCAGCCAAGATGCGCGGGCAGCCTGCCGACCATCTGCTGTTGGCAGGCCCGCCGGGGCTCGGCAAGACCAGCCTCGCCGGAATCGTCGCCGTCGAGATGGGCGTGCACATGCACATCACGTCCGGCCCGGCTCTCGAACGCGCCGGCGATCTGGCGGCCATCCTCACCAAACTCGGCGACGGCGATGTGTTGTTCATCGACGAGATCCACCGCTTGTCACGCGTCGTCGAAGAGATCCTCTATCCGGCAATGGAGGACTTTCAGCTCGACATCGTCGTCGGCAAGGGCCCCGCCGCTTCGTCCATCCGTCTCACCCTGCCGCCGTTCACGCTCGTCGGTGCGACTACACGCACCGGCATGATCACCGGGCCGCTGCGCGACCGCTTCGGCCTGGTCGCCCGGCTCGACTACTACGCAGACGACGAACTCGAGACGATCGTGCGCCGCGCCGCCGGGATCCTGCACGTCAGCATCACCTCCGAAGCCGCGTGGGAGATCGCCCGACGCTCGCGGGGCACACCGCGCATCGCCAACCGGCTGCTGCGGCGGGTTCGTGACTATGCCGAGGTTCGCGGCGACGGCACCATCTCAGTGACGACGGCTCAGGACGGTTTGAAGTTGTTCGGTGTCGACGGTCGCGGTCTCGACAAGGTCGATCGAGCCATCCTCACTGCGATCTGCAAGCAGTTCCACGGGGGCCCGGTCGGGCTCAGCACGTTGGCCATCAGCATCGGCGAGCAGCCCGAGACCGTCGAAGACATGTACGAGCCGTTCCTGATCCAGCAGGGCATGTTGGCCCGCACACCGCGTGGCCGCATCGCCATGGCCGTGGCGTACGAACACATCGGCCTGACACCCCCAGCCGGCGGCCCTGCACCGACCTCGTCGCTGTTCGACTAGCTCGCCGCGCTAGCCGAGCTGATCCGACATCCAGTCGGGTCGGTAGCGTACGCGGCATGTCGGGAACGACGTCGTCCTCTGAGACGGAACGAGCAAGCCTGGGCGAGTTTCTCGATTATCAACGCGAGGCATTGATCGACAAGCTTCAAGGCCTCTCCGATGAGGAGGCGCGGATGACCGCGACCGTCAGCTCGCTCTCGCTCCTGAGTTTGGTCAAGCACTCGGCGATCTGGGAGCGGCGATGGTTTCAGATCATCGTGGCCGGGCGCAGGTTCCCGGATGAGTGGCCTGAGGTGCCATCGGAGGGGGTAGATCCGACCTTTCAGCTCACCTATGAGGACACGGTCGGGACGGTTGTCGCTGACTACCGGGAGCAGATCGCCGCTTCGCAGCAGATCGTGGGCACCCTTGATCTCGACACGCCGTGCGCGTGGCCGGAGATGGCGAACCAGAGCCTGCGGTGGGTTGCGTTGCACATGATCGAGGAGACTGCTCGGCACGCCGGCCACGCCGACATCATCCGCGAGAGCATCGACGGCAGTCGCGGACACTGACGCACGCACCCACGTCAGACGATCGACTCAGGCCGGCGACCGCCGATACGAGCGCGCTGTGTCTCCCGGCTGGAAGCCGGCGCTGCGGTAGATGTGCTTCGATGTTGGGTTGTCGTCCATGTAGGTGATCTTCATCCGCGCGCAGCCGGCCACGGCTAGCTGTTCAACGCCTGCGGTCAGGATGTGACGGGCCAGCCCGCGGTTCTGGTGCAAGTCCTCGGTTCGCATTGGCTCGACGAGTCCGACGCCCGTGATGGGGTCGGGCCAGAACAATCCATACGCGGCCACTGAGCCATCGGACGCTTCAACGTAGAGATCGAACGACGGGTGGTAGAGGGAGCATTCGCCCAACCGCTCGGCGACGTGCTCGCCGTTGCGGTTGATCATGTGGTGGGCCGATGTTGGCGCGTCGACACGCGAACGCAGGCGGTAACCCGGTGCAAGACCACTGACGTTCGGACGGTGCGCAGCGTCGAGCCAACACGACACTGCGATGTCGTCGTCGGCGACGAAGCCCGCCTCGAGCGCAAGAGCGGTGGTCGGTGCGTCGTCGTCTCGCACTGTCATCTCCAGCGCTGCGTCCGGCAGCTTCTTCAGGGCCTCCTCCGCTCCGCTCCACATCGCCGGCAACAGGTGTGATGCGGCCGGTCGAACGATGAGATCGCAAGCCAGTCGTTCGCTGATCACGATCGCGGCAACCGGGTGGTCATCGGAGTCCATCCAGAACGTCGCACGGTTCGGATCGGTGTGTTGATCGCTGCGCCACGCCCATTGCATGTCCGCTGCCTCCCAGACACCGTCAGTGGCCGACTCCACGCGGCACTGCTGCAGGAGGACAGTCACCAGATCCAGATACTCACGGCCAGTGGCACGTCGCTCGACCAAGCTCATCGCTTCATCTGACCAGATTGGTTCGAGGCGCGTCACGGATTATCCGGTCGCGCCGGAGATTTCGTGACTTGCCGCATTAGCGGGCGCCAAACACTCCACTGGATCAGGAACGGAGGCGAACGCTGAGGCAGGTCACGCAGCCTTCGAGTTTTTGGAACTCGCCGATGTCGACCTCGACTGGCTCGTAGCCCATCGACCGATACATCGCCGCCGACAACGGGCAGTCGGCTGCCATCAGCAAGCGGTTCTCGCCAAGCAGCACGACGTGGGCGCCGGATTCTTCCGGCGTCTCCAGGTACATGGGGAAGATTGCCGGATCGTCGACAGCGGCAGGCCAGCCGACAACCGTGCCATCGGGGAGCGCGGTGACAGCGGATTTCAGGTGCAGCACCTTGGTCACCGGGACGGGTATCACGGTCGCCCCGTGCGGTTCGAGATGCACCGCAAGCTGGGCGATTCCGGCAGCGTTGGTGCGTCCACCGAGCCCGACGTACACGGTGTTGCCGACCTTTAACACGTCGCCGCCGTCCAAGGTGCTGGGCGGTTCGATTTTGGCGATCTTGTAGCCGAGTCGACCGACGGTTTCGTCGACTGCGGCAGTCTCTGGCTGCCTGCTTGGGGCGCCGGGAAGTGAGATCACGGCGAGATCTCCGAACATCACGATGGTGTCTTCGATGAACACCGCGTCGGGGCAATGGTCGGCGGCCGGAACTTCGATGGTCTCCCATCCGTTGCGCTTCAACGCGTCGACGTATCCGTGCCATTGCTGGAATGCCAGATCGACATCAATTTCGGTGCGTTCGAAGTGCGTCAACAGTCCCTCGGGCAGTCGTCTGCCCGGTTGCCGGACGAGCGCCCTCACGCCGGCAGGTGTGTTGCCAGGAACGCCATGGTCTTGGCCCATGCTGCGTTGGCTGCGCCCTCGTTGTAGAACATCCCACTCTCGTGGTTGTCGAATGCGTGGCCGGCGGTCTCGACGTTCAACTCGAACCCCGGCCGTCCGGCGATGGCCTCGCCAACCTGGTCGACGCCCTCGTTGGGGATGAACGGATCCTCGTTGCCGAAGTGGAACAACGTCGGACACGACACTTGATCGATCATGCCGAGCATCGACGGCACGCCGGACCCGTAGTAGCTGACGCAGCAACTGGGGCTGCCGTTCGCGGCAACTCCCCATGCCAGCGTTCCGCCGAGGCAGAAACCCATGACAGCCGGCGCAGCGGTGATACCCGCTTGCGCACCGAGGTGGTCGAGCGCGGCAACGCAGTCGCCGACCGCCTTGGGGAAGTCGAGCTGTTGCACCATCTCCATCGACGCGCCGAGGCCTGCTTCGGTGTGGTCGCTTTCCCAGTTGGGGGCGAACCGCCAGAAGACGTCGGGCGCGCCGACGAGGTACCCGGCAGCGGCGAGCCGCTCGGCAACGGAGCGGATGTAGGCCCCGACTCCGAAGATTTCCTGGATCAGCAAGACCGCAGAATGTGGAGCGGTATCCGGAGTCCATATGTGCATGTCCATGGACCCATCGGAGCCACACGCCACCTGGTTGGTTCGCAACGACGTCATGGCGCTCATGGTGCCACACGATCGGCTCTCGCCCGATCACGGGTTACGGCATGACGGACACGGCCCTAGCCTGATTGGCCCATGCGCGTGACGGACTTCGACTACGAGCTGCCGGTCGAACGGATCGCGCAGGTACCGATCGAACCGCGCGACGCAGCACGGCTATTAGTCGACAGGGGGAGTAGCGAGCCCGCTCATCTGCACGTGCGCGATCTGCCGACGCTGCTCGACGACGGCGATCTGCTGGTCGTCAACGACACGAAGGTCATTCCGGCCCGCCTGCGTTTGCATCGCGAGACCGGCGGCGCCGCCGAGGTGTTGCTGCTCGAGCCGATCAGCGACGACCGGCATACGTGGGAGGCCATGATCCGCCCGGCTCGCAAACTGCGAATCGGTGAACGCCTTGTCGATTCCGCGGGTGACGCGTTGGTGGAGATCGGTCGGAGGACGCAGATCGGCGACACCTGGGAGGTCTCGATCGTTGCCGACGGTGATCCGGTCGCGCTGTTGCAGCGGCACGGCGAGATGCCTCTGCCGCCCTACATCGAAGTCGGTCTGGCGGAGCCCGATCGCTATCAGACCGTCTACGCGGCCGAGCCTGCATCTGCGGCAGCGCCGACTGCCGGGTTGCACTTCACGCCGGAGTTGCTGTCCTCGATCGAGGCCATGGGTGTGGAGGTTGCGACCGTCGAGTTGGTCGTCGGCCTCGACACGTTCAAGCCTGTTGTCGTCGACGATCTAGCGCAGCACGCGATGCACAGCGAGCGATATCGGGTCGAGGCGAGGGTGATGGAGCAATGCCGAACGGCGCGGCGAGTCATCGCCGTCGGAACCACGACGACGCGCGCGCTCGAGTCGGTGGCGGCACTGGGCGAGTTGCACGGCCGCACCAGGTTGTTCATCACCCGGCCGTACGACTGGAACGTCGTCGACCTGATGATGACCAACTTCCACCTGCCACGCACCACACTGTTGATGATGATCGACGCCTTCATCGGCGAACGCTGGCGCCGCGTGTACGAGGTCGCACTCGCCGAGCGCTACCGATTCCTCAGCTTTGGCGACGCGATGCTGCTCGATCGGCGGGCGGTGTAGATGGAACCCGTCCGATTTGAGACCGTGGCGACCGATGGCGCGGCGCGCAGTGGCGTAGCCCACACTGCTCGAGGGAGTTATCGCACGCCCTGCTTCATGCCGGTCGGTACCCGGGGTGCGATCAAGTATCTCAGTGCGGCCGACTACGAACGGCTCGGGGCAGAGATCGTGCTCGGCAACACGTACCACTTGATGCTGCGCCCCGGTGCCGAGACCATCGCCGCCTTGGGTGGGCTCGGTGCGTTCGCCGGATGGCGTGGCCTGACGTTGACCGACTCCGGTGGATTTCAGGTGTTCTCACTTGACCCCTATGTCGACGACGACGGCGTCACGTTCAAGAGCACCTACGATGGATCGACGCATCGCTTCACTCCCGAGACCGCGGTGCACACCCAGGAGTTGCTTGGCGCAGACATCCAGATGGTGCTCGATGTGTGTCCGCGGCTGCCGTCGCCGCCCGAGGTGATCCGCCTGGCCGTCGAACGGACTGCTTGCTGGGCGGCGCGGGCCCGGGCGACACATCGACGCGACGGTCAAGCGCTGTTTGGGATCGTCCAAGGTGGGGTGGACGAAAGCCTCCGTGCAGAAAGCGCGCAACGGACCGTGGCGTTGGGCTTCGACGGATATGGAATTGGCGGCCTCAGCGTGGGTGAGACCCACGGCGAGATGGTGCCGGCGCTCGCCGCGGCACTGGCCCACCTCCCGATCGATCGACCCCGGTATCTCATGGGTGTCGGGGATCCAGCCAGTCTGATCGAGGCGGTCACCCTCGGTGTCGACCAGTTTGACTGCGTCATGCAGACACGCATCGGGCGACACGGGACTGCCCTGACCAGCGGCGGAAAGCTGCACATCAAGAACGCCAAGCACACGCTGAGCGATGAACCGCTGGACGCGGGATGCTCGTGCGAGGTCTGCGCTCGCCACAGCCGTGGCTACATCCGCCACCTCTTCCAGGTCGGTGAACCGACGGCGTCCAGGCTGGTCAGCCTGCACAACATCAGCTGGACGCTGCAATTGATGGCTCGAATGCGCTCGGCTATCGAAACCGGGGCGTTTGGATCACTTCGTCAAGAGGTTCTTGCCGTTTGGCAGTGAATGCCCAACGCGTCGTCCTGGTGGCTAGCATTCCCCGTCGGTTATTAGCGGTCTTTCCCTCCCATTGCCAAAAATTGGATGCCCACATGCACGCCCTCTCGATCCTCGCTGCTGATTCCAAGGGTTCCGGCTCCTTGGCCGGTCTGTTCATTCCGATGCTTCTCATCGGTGCAGCGATGTATTTTCTGATGATCCGCCCGCAGCGCCGCAAGGTGCGCGCGTCGGCCCAGCTGCAGTCGTCGATCGAGATCGGCGACGAGGTCATGACGACCTCTGGGGTCTACGGGTTCGTCACCCTGATCGACGGTGACATCGCCTGGCTCGAGATCGACGACAACGTGCAGATCCGCATCGCTCGACAGGCGCTGCAGCGCAAGGTCGACACCTCTCAGGGTGAGACTGCGATTCCGAGCGACGATGGCAGTGGACGCGGCACCAAGATCGAGCCGGCCGACGGCACGTCGACCGATGGTACGGCGGCAGACGAGCCCTCACAGTAATGCGCAAGAAGCTGCTGTATTCGCTCGTCGGAATCCTGATCGTCGCCTTCGGAGGGCTGATCATCACGTTGGTCGACGGCGACAAACCATCGCTCGGCCTCGACCTGCAAGGCGGCATCTCGATCACCCAGAAGCCGGTCGGCCCCTACAACACGTCGAGCCTCGACCTCGCCGTGGAGCGAATCCGCGAGCGAGTCGACAGCCTTGGTGTCGCCGAGCCCGAGATCCTGCGTCAGGGCGACGCCATCGTGGTCAACCTGCCCGGCGTCAAGAACCAAGCCCAGGCCGAAGCACTGGTGAAGGTCACCGGCAAGGTCCTGCTGCGGCCCGTGCTGATCGACGATCAGTTCGGCAGCCAGTGCAACACCAACGCGCCGCCGGTGTCCACCGACACGACCCCGACCGGGTCAACAACGAGCACCACCCCCGGCGCGACCACCTCGACGGTCGCGGGCTCGACAACTGTGAGCGGAACCAACGCGCCAACAACGACCGCAGCCGGAGGACCTGCGCGTGTGCCCGGTACCGCCAACACCAGCACGACGTTGGCGACGCCGACGACGTCGACCACCGTGCCGACAGGAACCCCGACGACCACGGTCGCCGGTGGGGCTCCGACGACAACGGTGGCCGCCGACACCAGCGGCACCTTGCCCGACGTTCCGGAGGACCAAGCCGGCTACGTGTTGGCCCGCGGTGGCGGCCTCTGCAAGGTTGGCCCTTCCGGCGGCACCGGCGAGGTCTTCCAGGACGACGCGACTGCACGAATCCTGTCGGGTTCGGGATGGGGCGTCACCGTCAGCTTGCGCGGCGGTTCGAACGGTGCGGATATTTGGAACGTGTTGGCTTCGGAGTGCTTCAACGGAACCGCCACCTGTCCCACACATCAGCTGGCGATCGAGCTCGATGGCGAGGTCATCTCGGCGCCCACCGTGCAACAGGCCAACTTCACCGACAGCGTGCAGATCACGGGACAGTTCAAAGAGTCTGAGGCCCGCAACCTGGCTCGTGTGTTGAACAGTGGCTCGTTGCCGGTCAAGCTCGAGACCGAGGCCGTGCAAACCGTGTCGCCCTCGCTTGGCAAGGACTCGCTGCGCGCCGCCTGGATCGCCGGCATCGTCGGCATCGGACTGGTCTTCATCTTCATGCTGCTCTACTACCGCTTGCTGGGCCTGATCGTGGCCGCCGGCCTGTCAGTCTCCGGTGCGCTGATCTGGACGATCATCTCCTTCCTGTCGAAAACGCAAGGATTAGCTCTGTCGTTGGCGGGTATCGCCGGCCTCATCGTCTCGGTGGGCGTCACCGTCGACTCGTACGTGGTCTTCTTCGAACGATTAAAGGACGAGATACGCGCCGGACGATCGATGCGCAACAGCGCTCAGCGCGGCTTCGCCGGCGCCTGGCACACCATCGTGGTTGCCGACATGGTGTCGTTGATCGGCGCAGCAGTCCTGTGGTATCTGACAGTCGGCTCCGTTCGCGGCTTCGCCTTCTTCCTCGGTCTATCGACGTTGTGCGACCTCGCCGTCGCGTACCTCTTCACCCGCCCGGCGGTCCTGTTGCTTGCACGCACCGAGTGGATGTCGCGGCGCAAGGTGATGGGAATTGAAGTGGCGTCGGCGGGTGCGTCATGAGCACAGACGTCCTTCCGAAGATCCACCAGCGGCGCGGGCTCCGTGGACGGCTGTACCACGGCGAAACCGCCATCGACTTCTATGGCCGTCGCTGGTGGGGCCTCGCATTGTCGGCGCTGTTGTTGGTGATCACCGTCGTGTCGTTGTTCGCCCAAGGCCTCAACCTGGGGCTCGACTTCGAAGGCGGCGTCGCGTGGGAGGTTCCAACCGCAACCCTGACCGTCGATCAGGCTCGCGCCACCCTCGACGCCCACGGGATCAACGGCACCAGTGCCAAGGTTCAAGAGCGCACATCGGCGTCCGGTCGCGTTCTGGAGATCCAAGTCGGTGACCAGTCGGTCGCCAAGCGCCAAGAGATCCAAGAGGCATTCGCAACCGATGCCAAGATCTCCACCGAGTCGGTCAACGTCAACTCCGTCAGTTCGACGTGGGGCCGCAGCATCACCGAGAAGGCCATCAGGGCGCTGATCATCTTCTTGGTGCTCGTGGCGCTCTTCATCGCCTGGCGGCTCGAGTGGCGCATGGCGTTAGCTGCGATCATCGCCATGCTGCACGACGTCTTGATCAGTGTCGGCGTGTACTCGGTCTTTCGATTCGTGGTGACACCGGCGACAGTGGTCGCCTTCCTGACCATCCTCGGCTTCTCGCTCTACGACACCATCGTGGTGTTCGACAAGGTCAACGACAACACCGACCGGTTCGCGGGTTCGCGCGTGCCATACGCCGACGTGATCAACGTGTCGATGAACCAGGTGCTGATGCGCTCGATCAACACCAGCGTGGCAGCGGTGTTGCCCGTCCTCTCGCTGCTCGTCCTCGGCGCTGGCATCCTCGGTGCGGTCACTTTGCGCGACTTCGCTCTGGCGCTGCTCGTCGGGTTGTTGACCGGGTCGTATTCGTCGATCTTCATCGCCTCGCCGCTGCTGGCGATGTTGAAGCAGCGCGAGCCCCGGTACCGGTCGTTGCGCGGGTCGCATGCAATCGGCGCTGAACTCGAGCGGTTGGTGCTGGGCGGGTCACCGTCGGCCCGCCGCGACACGGGCCGCCAGAAAATCGAAACGGCTGCCGGCGAGATCGTCTTGCCGCCCAGTCAGAGGCCGACAGAATCGCTGCTCACCCATCCGCCGCG
>JAENVT010000009.1 GCA_016650435.1 Ilumatobacteraceae bacterium | reverse complement strand
GCCGACACCGACGATCTCGACGACGACAACCGTGTCGTGCTCATGACCTTGCACTCGGCCAAGGGATTGGAGTTTCCCGCGGTGTTCATTGTGGGTATGGAAGAAGGTGTGTTCCCCCACAGCAGAGCCCTCACCGAGCCGACCGAGCTCGAAGAGGAGCGGCGACTCGCCTACGTCGGTATCACCCGCGCCCAGCAGCGACTGTTCCTGGCCCACGCCTGGAGCAGGCAGTTGTTCGGAAGCACCAACTACAACCCGCCGTCGCGATTCATCGACGAGATTCCTCCGGAGTTGATCGACCAGATCGGTGCTGTCAGTGGGCGCACCACATACGGTCGTCAGAGCTATCGCGTGCGAGACGAATGGGCCGACCCACCGCCGTATCGCCGCGTCGATCGCGACGACAATGGAGACGCCGAGCGCCACCGAGAACGGGTGGTCGAAGCCGCGCTCGTCGCCGGCCAGCGAGCAAGGCAACCTTCACCATCGAACTCCCAGTTGATTGGGTTGCGGCTCGGCGACGATGTCGAGCATCCAGCCTTCGGTGAGGGCGTGATCATCGACATCCGAGGCCAAGACGACAAGGCCGAGGCCACCATCCGATTCCGCGATGCAGGCACGAAACATCTCTCGTTGGCGTGGGCGCCGTTGAAGAAGCTGTAACGATGTCATGATGATTCAGCACAGCCCGGCGACGTTGCGCAAACGGCAACGGCTCACGCGGGCGTGGGCGTTGCTCGTGATCACGTGGTGCGTGATCCGCACGATCATCATCTGGGCCGCGGTGGGTTCGTACGGGTTCAATCCGTGGATCTATCTCGGCATCGATCTTGTTTGTTCCACCATCGATGCTGTCACGACGCCGCGCATGGTGCTGCGATTCGTCGACGATCGCTACAAGTCGGCCATCAAGTGGGGTTCCGTGTCGCTCGTTGCATTCGTGCTCCCCGACATCTACATCTTCGAGGGAACTCGCACGTTGCCGAAGAAGGTCATCGTGATCCTGTGCCTGGTCATCGTTGGAATGATGTCGCTCGCAGTCATCACCATCGTGCGCAAGATACGCAAGGGCCGCGCCCAGCGAGCGGCACTGCTCGAAGCAGTGTCCGTACTACACAACAGTGCTTGAATTGCGGCCATGAAAGCAGCGATCCTCGTCGAGAGCCTGACTGGAAATACCTGGAAGGCGGGCGAGATGATCGCGAGCCAGTTGCAACAAGCTGGTTGGGGAATCTCCGGCCTGTCGCGTGTTCGCCAGCCCGACTATGCGGCAGTGCAAGCGGCCGACCTGGTGCTCGTCGGAACGTGGATCCATGGTTTGTTCGTCGTCGGTCAGACGCCTTGGGCGCTCGGTGAGTTGGCCAAGCTGCCGGTCATGACGGGCAAGAAGGCCGCGGCCTTTTGCACGTACGCGTTGAACCCCGGCAAGTCACTGCAGAAGATGACGAGTGTGCTCGACTCGCTCGGCGCCGAGGTGCTGGGTGGTTTGGCATTGCACCGGTCCAAGTTGCCACAGCACACCGAGGAGTTCTCCGCCCGCTTGGTCGAGCGCGCCAACGAACTGGTCTGACCGATCTGGCGGTTGCCGGGCCCGAGTCGACGTACGCTCCGTTGATGACAGACGATGCATCCGACCAGCACCCAGAGCCCGTCGTTGTGGCGACGTATCCCGATCGCGGGGAAGCCGAGGTCACCAGGGCCCACCTCGTTGCCAACGGCATCGAGGCGGTCATCATCGACGAGGTGGAGGGCGGCATGCTGCCGGTCGAGGGCGAGGCGGGCGTGACAGTCGTCGTGCCTGCACAGGATGCGCCGGCGGCGCGAGTTGTGCTCGGGTTCGACAACCCAAGTTGACGTTGGCTCGCGCCCAGCGCTAGTTGGGGGTCAGGTCGAGGGTCAAAATGCCGTCTGCGCTCACCACGGGCGCGACTCCTGCGGGCGGCAACGCGAGCCCGTCGACCGCCACCGTCCGGCCTTCGCAGTCGGTGAACTGCTGGGTGTGTTGCACCTGGGTGACCTTGCATGAGATCGGTCGATCGGCGGGATGGCCGAGGTAGATCCGCCAGCCCTCCATTGGATTGGTGCCAACGTGATCAAGTACCACAGACTTGTCGCCGTCGGTTCCCAGCAGATCGGGGAACAGCACAGGGCCGTCTTGGTCGATGATCGCTGCATAGCGTTGGACTGAACCTGGCCGGAACACGTTGCTCGCCAGGTTTGCTGTAGCACCGCTGCCGTTCTGCGAAACCAGGCTGGCGATGCCCCACAACACGAGCGCGATCACACCGAAGAAGCCGATTCCACCCACCACGGGTACCACCGCACGGGCAAGTGGAGTACGCAGCTCTGGTCGTCGCACATCCACAGTGTGCCGGTCGACAGCGATTGGAGCCAACCAGCGCAGTGGTCGTATGGTTCGGGGTTCGTGAAGCGCCCCTACCGCGTCGTGGTTGCCAAGCCCGGTCTCGACGGCCACGATCGCGGGGCGAAGACCATCACTCGAGCACTGCGCGACCACGGCTTCGAGGTGATCTACACCGGGCTGCACCAGACGCCCGAGCAGATCGCCGAGACCACACTGCAAGAAGACGCCGACGCGGTCGGCCTGTCGTTGCTCAGCGGGGCGCACCTGACGTTGTTCCCACGTGTTATGCATGAACTCCGTGAGCGCGGCCTCGACGAAGTGCTGGTGTTCGGCGGTGGTGTCATTCCCGACGCCGATGCCCGTGCGCTGCGGTCGCAAGGTGTGGCCGAGATTTTCGGGCCGGGGAGTTCGTTGAAGGGCATCAGTGCCTGGTTGGAAACGGCGTTGGACAACAAGGAGAACTAGGTGGACCTATTCGAGTACCAGGGCAAGCAGTACTTCGCCCGCTACGACATTCCGGTATCGCCGGGCGGTGT
>JAENVT010000008.1 GCA_016650435.1 Ilumatobacteraceae bacterium | reverse complement strand
AGTTGACCGCCGTTGCGGGCCATTCGCGCGCCTGTGTCTTCGAGCCCCAATTCGAACGCTCCGGTGAGGTAACCGACGGCCACATCGAGCTCGTCGTCGGTGATGCCGCCACTGACCAAACGGTCGAGCTCGGCGCGCATCAGTCCGATCACCTCGTCGCCGTGGTCCGGCTGGGTGCCCGCGTACATCTGGAACGCACCGCTGTCGGCGAACGCCGAGACCCCGGAGTACACCGAGTAGGCAAGGCCGCGACGCTCGCGGATCTCTTCGAACAACCGGCTCGACAACCCGCCACCGAAGACATGGTTGACGACGTCGAGCGCCTCTCGATCGTCGTCGCCGCGTGCCAGCGAGCGCCCACCCATGACGATGTGCACCTGCTCGGTGTCGTCGTCAACCGAGTCGTTCCCGCCGACCGACTGCGGCGGCTGACGCAGCACCATCTCCCCGGCGGGACGGACCTCGGCAAACGCCGACGAGATCAGCTTCAACGCTTCGTCGTGCTCGATCGGCCCGGCGAACGTCACGACCATCGAGCCGGCGTGATAGTGCGATTCGAAGAATCGGCGAACGTCGGCAGCGTTGATCGCCTGCACCGTGGCACGGTCGCCGGCCGTCTCCCTGCCGAGCGGGTGGTCGGCGAACAACTGTGCTGCGAACGTCCGGTGAGCAACGTCGTCGGGTGAATCGTCGTCCATCGCCAGTTCCTCGAGGATGACCAGCCGTTCGCTGTCGACATCGGCTTCGCGCAGCGCCGGCCGGATCAAAACATCGCCGAGCAGTTCGACGCCGAACAACGCGTGACGCGCCGGCAGCCGGCAGTAATACGCGGTGTATTCCTTGGCGGTGAAAGCGTTGAAGTCGCCGCCTACTCGATCGACCGAGCGCGAGATCTCCTGCGAGGTGCGCGTCGGGGTGCCCTTGAACAGCAGGTGTTCGAGGAAGTGGCTGACACCACTGAGCTCCGCGGGCTCGTCGCGCGAGCCGACGCCGACCCAGACGCCAGTGGCCACCGACAACGCGCCAGGCACGTGTTCGGTGGCCACGGTGAGGCCAGAGTCAAGTTGAGTGATCCGAAGGTCGGTCAACGAGCTGAAACTTCAATCAGCGGTGACGCCGCGGACCACGGTTGCGGGCACCACCGCGATCATCGCGACGCGGGCCGCGATCAGCGCGATCGCCACCACGATCGGCAGCACCGCCACCAGCCTCGCCACCGGGGCCGAGGTCGCCGAGCTCGCCGGCCAGTTCGGCATCGAACGCGTCGTCGAAGCTGACAGCAAGCGGATGATCGCCGGTAGCTACGGGCTCAGCCGCGTTTGCGGCGGCGGAGCTGGAACTCGAAGCGGCCGGAGCCGCCGCGGAACCACCGTCACCGTTGGGGAACGGATTCCACGAGGCGCCAGGGGTCAGGCTGACCTTGCCCTTTTCGTCGATCTCTTCGACGATCACTTCGATCTCTTGACCAAGTGTCAAGACATCTTCGACGTTGTTGATTCGCTTGCCCTTGCCGAGCTTGGAGATGTGGACCAGACCGTCGCGGCCGGGAAGGATGTTGACGAACGCACCGAACTTGGTGACGTTGACAACCCTGCCCATGTAGGTCGCACCGACATCGGCCTTTGGCGGATCGACGATGGCGAGGATGCGCGCTTTGGCTTCCTCCATCTTCGATGCCTCGACCGCGCCGATGGTGACGATACCCACAGAACCGTCGTCGTCGACCGCAATGTCGGCGCCGGTTTCCTGCTGAATGGTGTTGATGACCTTGCCCTTCGGGCCGATGACCTCACCGATCTTGTCCATCGGAATGGTGATCGAGATGATCTTCGGAGCCGTCGCAGCAACCTCGGCACGAGGCTGGGCGATGCAGGCGTTCATGTTGGCCAGGATCTCGGTACGAGCTTCCTTGGCCTGATCGAGCGCGGCGGCCAAGACGTCGGCTGGGATGCCTTCGATCTTGGTGTCGAGCTGCAGAGCCGTGATGAACTCGGACGTACCGGCCACCTTGAAGTCCATGTCGCCGAATGCGTCTTCGGCACCGAGGATGTCAGTGAGGGTGGTGTACTTGCCTTCGGCGTACACGAGGCCCATGGCGATGCCTGCGACGGCTGCCTTGACCGGCACACCCGCATCCATCAGCGCCAGTGAACCGGAGCACACCGACGCCATCGATGTCGAACCGTTCGACGCCAACACCTCGGCCACGAGGCGCAGCGTGTAGCTGAACTCCTCCTGGCTCGGCAGCACGGGCAGCAGCGCACGGGCGGCGAGCGCACCGTGGCCGATCTCGCGACGCTTCGGCGAACCAACGCGACCGGTCTCACCATTGGCCCACGGGGCCATGTTGTAGTGGAACAGGAAGTACTTGTGGGTCTCCGGGCTGAGGGTGTCCATCAGCTGATTCATCCGCGGCATCGCCATCGTGACGACGTTCATCACCTGGGTCTCGCCACGCTGGAACAGGCCGGTGCCGTGTGCCGTCGGCAGCACAGTGACTTCGCTGCTGACGGGACGCAGGTCACGAGGACCACGACCGTCGATGCGAAGACCGTCTTCGACGATCCGCTTGCGGACTGCCTTCTTGGTGAGGCTGCGAACGGCTTCTTTCACTTCACGCTCGCGACCTGCGAACTCGGAACCTTCGCCGCACAGCTTCTCGATTGCCTCGGCGGCTGCTGCGTCAGTGGCAGCGTTGCGCTCGGCCTTCGCGCTGATGGTGATGGCCTTGGCCACACCGTCGCCCGCGATCGCGGCAACTGCGTCGAACACGTCTTGCGTGTAGTCGAGTTGCGGGGTGTAGGTCATTGGGACGATCGGGCCATGCGTGGCGATGACCGAGGCGACGAGCTGACGTTGCAGCGCGATCGATTCCTTGATCCACACCTTGCAGGCCTCGAGACCGCCGGCGAGAACCTTCTCGTCGACCTTCGGGGCACCGGCTGCGTAGTACTCCATGCTCTTGGCGGTTCCGCCGGCTTCGACCATCATGATCGCAACCTCGCCGCTGTCGAGCTGACGCCCGGCGACGACCAATTCGAACGTGCTGGCTGCACCCTCTTCGTAGGTGGGGTGAGGGATCCACTCGCCGGTCTGGCTGTGGGCGATCCGCACGGCACCGATGGGGCCGTCGAACGGGATGCCAGAGATCATCAGCGACGCGGACGCGGCATTGATGCTGAGCACGTCGTGCGGGTTGGCCATGTCGGCGCCCATCACGGTGAGCACGACCTGGGT
>JAENVT010000007.1 GCA_016650435.1 Ilumatobacteraceae bacterium | reverse complement strand
TTCGACAACTCGCTCGGCGACCAAGCCGTCCCATGCCGACGGTCCGACTGTTGTTCCGGCCACAACCGACTGCAGCCACACGGCATCCTCGATCCGATAGGCCTCCGCGAACCGCGCGAACCAATCGGTTCCGATGTTGACGCCAGAAGCGCCATCGCGTCGTACGGTCGTGCGCATCACCGGAGCGATCACCGCACCGCCGTGTTCGCCTTCGACTTCGACGCTGACTTCGTAGGCGAAGCTGTGTTCGCTGAACTCGACGGTCGCATGACCGCCACCGTCGAACTCTGCCGTCACCAGCAAGTGGTCGACGTGGTCGGGATTCGGAGTGACGAGGGTCGTGACGCGCACGATCTGGCGACCGGCAAGCCAGCGCAGGGAATGGATGTCGTGCACCAGAGACTGGTTGAGGATGAGTTGGGCTGAGCGCCGCACTTCGTGCACGTTGCGGTGTACACAGCGGATGTGATGCAACTCGCCCAGTTCGGCGACCTCTGCCGCCAACTGCACGTGGGCCGGGTCGTAGACGCGCATCAAACCCAGTTGAAGCAAGCGGTGACCCATCGCGACTTCGGAATCGACAATCCGCTGGCACGCGTCGACGCCGACGGCGAGTGGCTTCTCGCACAACACCATTGTGCCCTGCTCGAACGCAGCCATCGCCAGCGCTTCGTGGCTGTCCTCGGGCGAGGCGATGACCAGACCGTCGAGGTCTGGCATTGCGGCAACACCGAGTGCATCGGTCGTGGGCTTTCCGCCGACCGCGTCGCTGAGTGAGCGCGCTGCGGCCTCGCGTACATCTGCGACTGCGACGATCTCGACATCGGGCATGGTGGCCAACGATCGAGCGTGAAACGACCCCATCCCGCCGGCTCCGACGATTGCCACTCTCATCGGCTCGCACCCTATCGACGCGCGCCTTGACGGGCCAGTTGACGATCCGCAACGAGGACGGATCCGATAGCGCCATCGCGCTGCTCGACGGCTTCCTGACCCGCCGACGTTGCGATGTTTGATGGGCGTGAATCAATTAGTTCGACGAACGAACTAATAGTCGGTACACTGTCCTGCATGCCCTCGATGCAGAAGACGACACGTCGCAATTCGACCTCCCTCGAACTGGCCAACGTGCTGCGTCCGACCATCACGCGTCTGGCACGTCGTCTTCGCCAGCAGGACCACACCGGCCTCGGGCCCACCATGACCGCCGCCCTCGGGTCGATCAACAAGCACGGTGGTCCCACCCACGGCGAGCTCGCCGCCATCGAACAGGTGGCGCCGCCGACGATCACGGCGGTCGTTGGAAAGCTGGAGAACCTCGGTCTGGTCACCCGCGAAACAGGCACAAACGATCGCCGGGTCACTCGCATCCGCATCACGCCGGCCGGTGTCGACCAGCTCGACGAGGTGCGCAACCGGCGTACGTCGTGGCTGGCGTTCCAGCTCAACTCGCTGACGGACGATGAACGACAGCGGTTAGCCGACGCAGCCGACGTCCTGGCCAAACTCGTCGAAGTCGCCGAGGAGGCCAGCTGATGGCGGCCGCACCGATGACGTTCGACGAATCTCCGCCCCGAGTCAATACATTCGAGTCACTGCGGGTGCGCAACTTCCGGCTGTTCTTCAGCGGCCAGTTGATCTCGCAGATCGGCAACTGGCTCACCCTCATCGCCCAAGCGCTGCTGGTGCTGAAGCTCACCGACAGCGGCTTCGCGCTCGGCCTGTTGGCTGCCTGCCAGTTCGGGCCTGTGCTGGTGCTTGGTGCATGGTCGGGTCTTGTCGCCGATCGCAGCGACAAGCGCAAGTTGCTGATGATCGTGCAGACCTTCGCGATGATGCAGTCGTTCGCGCTCGCCTTCATCGCGTTCATGCATCATCCGTCCGTCGCCGCGATCTACGTCGTCGCTGTGCTCGGAGGCATCGCCACCGCGTTCGACAACCCTGCCCGCCGCGCGTACGTGGTCGAGATGGTCCCAGAGGCCAACGTTCAGAACGCGGTCAGTTTGAACAGCGCGTTGATGACGGGCTCGCGGGTTGTCGGGCCGGCGTTGGCTGGTCTACTGATCACGACCGTCGGATATGGATGGACCTTTGCAGCCGACGGCTTCTCCTACCTGGCCGTGATCCTCGGTCTGTTCCTGATGCGAACTCGCGACAACCGACCGCACGCGGTAACCCCCCGAGGCAAGGGTCAGGTCCGCGAGGGTTGGCGATACGTGCGCACCATGCCTGAGCTCTTCGTGCCGATGGTGATGATGGCGATCATCGGAACGTTTGCGTTCAACTTCCAAACCGTCATGCCGCTGCTGGTCAAGCGCACTCTGCACGGCAACGACCGAACGTTCACTCTGGTCTACAGCGTGATCAGCATTGGCTCGTTGGCGGGTGCACTGATGTCGGCGCGGCGATCGTCGGTCAACGTTCGCCACATCGTGTGGGCCGCGTATGGCTTCGGCGCCTCGATGCTGTTGCTGGCCCTCACTCCCAACGTGCCCTTCACCTATCCAATAGGAATCCTCGTCGGCTTCTCCAGCATCGCCTTCATGACGACGTCGACGGCGATCGTGCAACTGCGCTCCGATCCGTCGATGCGCGGTCGGGTGCTCGCACTGCAGGCGATGGTCTTCCTCGGCAGCACGCCGATCGGCGGCCCGATTCTCGGCTACGTCTCGCAACACTTCGGACCGCGCACCGGTGTGGCGATCGGCGGTGTCTCGGCAATTGTCGCTGCCCTCTACGGCATGCGAGCCATCAGGGTCAGAGACGAAACGACCGTGCCCGTCATCGACGGCACGATGGCAACCGCGCGCTGACTGGTTCTCACGCGGGCGCGGTGCTCGTGTAGCGGTACGGGATGTTCTTCAGTCCGACCATCCAATAAGCGGCACTAGGGGCACCCAGTTGCTCGGCGACGGTCTCGACAGCGATTTCGTCGTCGCCATCACGACCGATGACTGTCACGAGCTCACCGATTGAGGGATCGGGAACATCGCTGAGATCGACGACCGTGTATTCGGCCGAGACCGACAGGACTGCGCACCGTCGTCCTCGGCAGAGCATGTACGCAGCAGTGCCTGCGGGGCCGTGTCGGTAGCCGTTGTCCATTCCGAACAGGACCACCCCGACAGTTGCATCGGCTTCGAGACCACCGGGAGCGGCGCCCGGCAGATCGTCGCCTTCGTGTCGGTGACCAATGTGGATCACCGCGGCGCGGATCGCCGTGAGTGCCTTGCGGTAGCCCGCGTGTTCGGCACGCGCACCGGTGATGGGGTGCAACCCGAAGGTGACATGGCCGGGCGAAATGGTGTTGAGCGTGTCAGGCAATGCTTGGGCGAAGACCGAGCTCGCCGCAGCCTGGACGAAATCGATTGTGATGTGGTGCTCGCTCTCGACGGCGCGGACCATCTCTGCAAATGCCTGTAGCCGTCGACGCGACCACGCCTCGCCATCGTCATCCGAGAACGGGATGTGCGTGTAGATCCCTTCAAGTCGAACGTTCGGCGCGGCGATGACCTCGCGGGCAAACGCCGCCGCTTCGTCGAGTCGCACGCCGAGTCGGCCCATGCCGGCGTCGACCTTGATGTGCACGTTCACCACGCGCCCCGAGTCGGTCGCCAGGCCGCTGATCGATTGCAGCGAGTCGACCGAGTAGACAGTCGGGGTGAGGTCGTGCTGCAACACGTAGTGATTGCCCGATGGCAGCTGCGCGCCGTATAGCAGGATCGGCAACGTTGCGCCGGCGCGGCGTACTGCTACTGCATCGTCGACATTGGCTGTTGCCAGACCGTCGACACCGAGCGATTCGAGGTGCATGCCGACGACCGCAACGCCGTGTCCATAGGCGTTCGCCTTCACCGGCACCAGCAACTTGACCGCTCGCCCGGCGCGCTGGCGGATCAAGGCGACGTTGTGCGTGATTGCATCAAGGTCGACCTCAGCCCATGTGGGTCGAGCATCGGCGTAGCCTCTCGCGTGGTCGATCGTCTCGGACGCGGTCATCAGGCGAGCACCGACCCGGCGAGTTCTTCGAGACAGTTCGCGGCCGCAGGCGCCAACGGTGGCAGATCGCGGTCGTCGTAGACGATATGTCTCGATCGCGAACTCGGACTGGTGGCCTTGTTCGACATCGCGTTGTAGGTCAGCGTGATCATGCGTCGCGGCCACGGCGACAGATTTGCCGTCGAACCGTGAAGCGTGTTGACATGCATGAAGATGACCGAGCCGGCCGGCCCCGTAGGAGCGACGATGCCACCCTGTTTGACCTGGTCTGTAACGGTTTCGTTGTCGGCATATCGGAATGAGTACGAGGTGCCCTTGTCCGACACCTCGGGGCGCTCGGGGACGTGGCGATAGGAGCCGGGCACAACCATCAGTGGACCGTTGAAGTTTGTGACCTCGTCGAGAAAGATCAGGGTGTTGACCATGTTCGCCGTGGGGATGTGATCGTCGTAGTGGTACCCGGGATAATCCTGATGCCAGAACCACACATCACCGTTGAAGCTCGCTTTGTTGTTGACGCCCATCTGGAACACGTAGACCTCGTCGTCGAGCAACTGCTGCGCAGCGGCCAGCAACGTCGGGTGCGAAGTCAATCGATCGAAGACATCGCTGAAGAGATGGGGATTGACCATCGTGCGAACCGTTCTGCCGTCCTTCTCGAACAAGAAGCGATCGGCCGGACGGTCGCCGCCGAGCAAACGGTCGGTCTCGCGAACAAGGACCTGGGCCTCCGTGCCCGACAGCAGCTCAGAGCGAAACGCGAAGCCATCCCGGTGATAGTCAGTGACCAGATCGTGCAACATGCGAGAACGTACCACCCATCAACCTCGGCGGACTGACTGACCTCCGTCGACGGGTAGCAAGACGCCGGTGATGAACTTCGCCTCGTCCGAGGCGAGGAACAGCGAGGCATAGGCCACGTCCCACGCCGTGCCCATCTTGCGGCCAAGAGGAACCGAGGCATCGCGGTCTTGGATGAGTTGCTCGCGATCGATTCCGCGCGCAGCCGAGATTCCCTCGATCGCCATTGGCGTGTTCATGAGCCCAGGAAGCACCGCGTTGACACGGATGCCATGGCGGGCGACTCCCATGGCGAGATGTTGAGTGAGGGTGTTCACGCCGGCCTTGGAGATCTGGTAAGCGGCGGTGTTCGTCGAGCAGATCGAGGCGATCGATGAGATGTTGACGATCGCGCCGTGCCCTGCGTCTCGCATCACGGGGATGACTGCCTTGCAGGTCCTCCACATGGCCGACAGGTTCACATCGAAGATCCGTTGCCATGCCTCCTCGTCGACTCGCGTCGCCGGCTGATCGCCGCCGCCGATCCCGACGTTGTTGTGCAGCACGTCGAGGGCGCCGAACGAAGACATCGCGACCGCGGGGATGGTCGCGCACGATTCCGCGTCGGTGATGTCGGCGATGTGAGCAATGCCTTCGCCACCTTCGTCTCGAATCATCGAGATCGTGTCTTCAGCAGACGCCAGGACGCGATCGACGACGACGACCCGCGCTCCTTCGCGTGCGTATACGAGTGCCGCGGCCCGTCCATTGCCGATGGTTTCGCCCGGTGTCTGCCCGCCACCGACGACGACCACGACTCGTCCGTGTAGCCGATCCCCCATCTACGCGACCCTATTCGATACCCCTACCCTGCGGCGACGCGGTCGGCCGGCCATTATTCCCACCTTTCGGGTGAAACCTTGTGGTCGTTGTCACCGGATCCGATCGAAACCTTTCGGCGCGGACAAGCGTGCCCTCCTCGTCATGCATCCGTAATATTTGTCATCTGTTCGCAATGATGTCGCACTGGCGGCTCCCCGAACCTTGCGTATCGACGCCCGTGCCGCGAACGCCCTTCGACAAAACTCATTCAAGGAGAAACCATCCCGATGATCGATGTCTTCGACCATGAAACTCGAGTCTTACCGCAACCGTTGCCAAGTCAACTCGGCCCACAGCCCGACCTGAGGAACGTGTCACGGACGGCGGCAACGCCGAAATCGCGCCCTGCGCCACAGCCGCAGAGCCATCTCGCCGCGGTCGTTGTACTGCTGCCACTTCGCCTGTTCCTCGCAGCCGGCTGGTTACGCGCCGCGACAGAGAAGCTGATCGATCCGGAATGGTGGAACGGTCACAAGCTCCAAAAGTTCGTCACCACCCAACACGACGAGGCGCTCCCATTTTTCCGACCGGTGATGGACCACCTCATTGCTCCGGGCGCGCAAACCGTCGCGATCGTGGTTGCGTTGACACAGCTCGGTTGCGGGATAGCGATTGGAATCGGAAAGCCGTTGCGCCTTGCGTTGCGATGGGCTGTCCTGCTGAACGTGGTGTTCGTCATGGCCGGCAAGGTCAATCCTTCGGCGTTCTACCTCGTCATGGAGATCGTCTTGCTCTTCGCCGTCGCCGACGGAACCATCGGAGTTCGACCGACATCGCCGTCGCGCAAAACAGTTGGCTTCGCAGCCATCTCGACCGCTCTGGCACTCGCTGTCGTGCCGTACATCCGAACAATCGAACCGGCCAAGGTCATCGAGGACCCGGCAATGATGCTCGTCTTCCTCGGGATGATCGTCGCCATCACTTTGATGGTTCGCCGATCGGCGCATCGCCCAGATCATGTGACATACCCCAGGCGCCTGTGGACCACCTGGGTCGCGGGGTGGATGCATGCCAAGCCGAAGAGGGTCGTTCGTCGTGAGTACGAATGGCGCTACCTGCTTCGTGGAGCAA
This sequence comes from Ilumatobacteraceae bacterium, assembly GCA_016650435.1. Next base: position 2,554 of record JAENVT010000007.1, on the reverse strand, counting down.
CGTTTGCACCGCCGCAACGCGGCACGGCGACCGCGTTGGTGCCACCGGCCGACGAGCAATCGCCGATTCCCGCGTACCCGTACGCCGACCGCTGACCCCGACCCAGCCGCGATCGTCGCGCTCGCCGGCACCCTGGTTGGAGCTGGTCGGCGTGACCACTGCACGCCGCTGGTGCGGCAGCAGGGCGAAAATCGCATAAGGCGGGAATCGCACCCGCACCGGCGTGGAAGGCTATAGCGATGGTTGCTGGGGGACCCAGATTGCCGTCGGGCACCGTCACGTTCGTGTTCACCGACATCGAAGGCTCGACGCGTCTCGTCCGCACGCTCGGCGACGGGTACGCGTCCGCGCTCGACCGCCATCGCGAGATCCTCCGCGAGGTGTGGCGCCGACATGGTGGCCATGAGGTCGACACTGAGGGTGACTCGTTCTTCGTTGCGTTCGAAGCCCCAACCGAAGCGATCGTCGCGTGCGCTGACGGGCAACTCGCGCTCGGCGCCGAACCGTGGCCCGCCGAGGCCCCGTTGCGCGTTCGGATGGGGGTCCACTCGGGCGTCGCGATCCCCCATGAAGGGGACTACGTGGCGTTCGCCGTACATCAGGCTGCGCGCGTCGTGAACACCGGTCATGGCGGCCAGATCGTGGTGTCGGCAGACGCCGCCAACGGCGTCCAGCTTCCGTCTCACCTGTGGTTGCGGTCGCTCGGCAGGTTTCGAGTCCGCGACTTCGACGAGCCGGTCGAGCTCTGGCAGGTGCACGGTGAAGGCCTCGACGACACCTTCCCAGCACTGCGGGTGCTGCCGGCTGATCGCCACAACCTGGCAACTCCGCTGACGTCGATCCTCGGGCGCGACGCCGAGCTCGACCAGCTCGCGCAGATGACGCGCCCATCGAAGGTCGTGACCCTCGTCGGCCCTGGCGGGGTCGGCAAGACACGGCTGGCCGTCGAGCACGGCCTCCGTTCGCACGACGACTGGCCGGACGGCGTCTGGTTTGTGGATCTTGCGGTGTTGGACGACGGTGGCCTCGTACCGGCGGCTATCGCCGGTGCACTCGGGGTGCGGACGCGTGCCGACTCCGACGCACTCGCCGATGTCGTCAACCACCTTGCAGGCAAACACGCTCTGCTCATCCTCGACAACGCAGAGCACGTTCGAGAAGCGACCGCACGGGTGGTGGCGACCATTCTCCAGAGCAGCCAAGGGGTCGGCATCTTCACCACCAGCCGTGAACCACTCGGACTGCGGGCGGAGATGGTGTTGCGGCTCGGTCCATTGCCGTGGCACGGACGTCTCGACAAGCGTGGACCTCCTGAAGCCGCGGTGCAGCTGTTCGTCGAACGAGCCGCCGAGGCCGGTGCGACGCGACTCGGCAATCCGGCAACCATCGAGAAACTCTGCCAACGACTCGATGGCCTACCGCTCGCGATCGAGATGGCAGCGGCCCGCGCGGGTGTGCTGGCGCCTGACGAGATTCTGATAGGCCTCGACGATGCGGCGCGCTCGTTCGTCAGTCGAGACCCAACACTTCCAGAGCGTCACCATTCCCTCGACGACATGCTCGCGTGGAGCGATCGTCTTCTCGGCGAGACCGAACGTTCGACGTTGCGACGCCTCGCCGTCTTCGTCGCCGCGTTCGGCTACGAAAGCGCGGCCGCCGCCGTGGCCACCGGCGACCTCAACGCCGACCTCGTCCCAGATCTCGTCTGGTCGCTGGCCAACAAGTCGTTGCTCAACGTCGACACCACCGCTGGCGGCACCCGCTTTCGCTTTCCGGAGACCGTGCGGACGTTCGCCAGACGCCATGATCCAGCAGGCGACATCACAACCGCCGCACGCCGCCTGGCGACGTGGTACCTCGAGCGGCTGGGCCCGACGTGCGCGCTCGATCGGGGGTGGGTGGCGCGAATGGGCGAAGAGGTCGACAACCTGCGCGGGTTGATCTCGCTTCTGGCGAGCGATGATCCGTCGATCGCACAGCAACTTGCGTGGTCGATCGGTCAATATCACGATCTCCTCCAGTCGTACCGACACGGGATCGAGGAGGTAGCCCGACACGTTGCCCAGCTCGACGCGCCGACGCCTTCTCGCGTCGGCCTGCTGACCCTCCTCGCCGACCTTCGGCTGCGTGTGGGCGAGATCGACCTCGCCTCGAGCCTGCTCGCCGACGCACGGACGTTGCAGCACGAAGTCGGTCCACCGCCGTGGGACGAGGTCGCGGTCGAGCGTACGGAGGGTGAGCTCGCCCTACGGTCCGGTGATCACGTGCGCGCTGCCCGCCTCGCCGAGCAGGTCCTGAAGCGACCGCTGCCGGATCGCTGTCAGGGTCGGATGTGGAATCTCTTGGGCATCGCCCGATCCGCCGGTGGCGACCACGCCGGTTCTGCCGCCGCATGCGAGTTCGAACTGGCGGCGTGGGGGCGGTTGGGCCTCGAGGCACTTCAGGCGAGCGCCCACGGCAACATCGCCGAGGCGCTGCTCACGTTCGGGGATCGGGCCGGTGCAGCGCACCACCAGCGTCAGTGCCTGCAACTGGCGCTCCGTTACGGGCAACC
>JAENVT010000006.1 GCA_016650435.1 Ilumatobacteraceae bacterium | reverse complement strand
GCCGAAGCCCTGGCGCGTGGAGCATTGATCCGATACGACCACATCGGTCACTTCGGTCCGCTGCAGGACCCGTGGACCGTTGCCCGAGACATCCGGCGGCACATCACTGCCCTCTAGCAGGGCATATGCGACGATCGACAACTGGCGCGCACCCCTTCTCTACGATGGGGCCATGTATCCGGTGCCAACAAGCCTTTCGCCCAGTCGTGTCGAGGCGTTCACGTCGTGTCCGATGGCTTTCCGGTTCGCCAGCATCGAGCGACTCCCCGAGTCGCCGAGCCCGCACACGACCAAGGGTTCGATGGTCCACCGTGTTCTCGAGCTGCTCTTCGCCCACCCCGCCGCGGCGCGCACCATTGCCACGGCGCACACCTGTTTCCAACAGGCCGTTGCCGAGTACGCGATCGATCCCGAGTTCACCCTGCTGAACCTCGACGAGACCCAGCAACAGGCATTCGCCGACGATGCGTGGTCGTTGGTCGAGGCCTACTTCCGAATGGAGGACCCGACGGCGATCCGCGAGATCGGCCTCGAGATTCGCCTCGAGGCACAGGTCGGTTCTTTGGCCCTGCGCGGCATCATCGACCGGCTCGAGCTCGATGCCGACGGCGGCCTGGTTGTAACCGACTACAAGACCGGCCGGGCGCCTGGCCTGAAGTACGAGCAGGGCCGTTTGGCCGGCGTGCACTTTTACTCGTTCCTGTGCGAAGAGGTGCTCGGCCGGCGACCCTCGGCTATCAGATTGATGTACCTGCGAACCGGTGAGACCATCACCGCTCTGCCGTCGGCGCAGTCCGTCAGGTTCATCACCACCCGCACTACAGCGGTGTGGAAGGCGGTCGAGCGCGCCTGCATCAGTGGCAACTTCTTGCCACGACAAGGCCCACTGTGCGCGTCGTGTTCGTTTCAACAATGGTGCCCGGCGTTCGGCGGCGATCCCCAACTGGCCGCCGTCGAGGCGCCTCTGCGACACGCCGCACTCGCCGCGTGAAAGCGGTCGAGTCGTTCGATCACTGGGTGGATGCTCGGCTCGAGTGTTTTCGCGGCAACCCCGTCACCGACACAATCTTCGAAGGAGCCAGCTTTGTCGGAGACTTCAGCGGCATCTGGCAGCTGATCGCCGTCGGTCGGGTGATCATCGATCCGTCGGCAGCGCGTCAGTCGTTGGTGATGGCTGGGTTGATCGGCGCCGAGAGCCTCACCGTCAATCAAGGTTTGAAGCGTTTGTTCAACCGGCCGAGGCCGACCGTGGCGGGCGACCCCCGGCTGCCCGTTCGTCGCCCGTTGACATCCAGCTTTCCCAGCGGGCATGCATCGGCTGGGTTCTTCGCCGCAGCGATCCTGACCACGGCCACGAATCGCGCTCTCGCGCCCGTGTGGTATTCCGCCGCAGTCACCGTTGCGGTCAGCCGCGCCTATGTGCGTATCCACTATCCCTCCGACGTCGTCGGCGGTGCCTTTGTCGGCGCCGTGTTGGGTGCCGTCGGTTCGCGAGTCTTCAAGGCCTTGGTGCAGTAGTCCGATGTAGGTCGAATGGCCCAAAACGTCCAGGATTTCTACACCTTCAGACGACGTCCGCCGACAACGATGTGTGCCTCTCGGTGTCGCGCCTACTCAGCAGCAGCTGAGGTCCTGGCGCGGCCATCCAGTGGCCGCTGCGGCGATTCGCGTCGTTGCGTTCGCTACACCTGTCGTCGCCGCGTTGGTCTGGTCTGCGGTGATGTCGAGGATTATGGCGTCACCGCGTGGCTTGGTCGGTCGCGGCCTGTGGTTGATTGGGATGCTGGCGACCTCTACGGCCGTGCTGTTCGCCACCGAACGCCTGGCGCGGAGGGTGCTGCCCCTCGCCGCACTGTTGAAGCTGTCGCTCGTATTCCCAGACCACGTACCGTCACGTTTTTCGGTCGCGCTTCGAACCGGAACCACTCGGCAACTCGCCCGCAAACTGCAACAAACAAACCTCGAGCCTTCGACCCAGGCCGGTGCCACAGAACTGTTGACGCTGGTCGCCGCGCTCAATCATCACGACCCGCTGACCCGAGGACATTCCGAGCGTGTGCGGGCTCTGTCGGACCTGCTCGCCAAACAGCTGCACCTCGATGAGGAGGACTGCGAAAAGGTCCGTTGGGTAGCGCTCCTTCACGACATCGGCAAATTGCGCGTGCCGGGCGAGATCCTTCGCAAGCCGGGCAAGCCGACAGCCGAGGAGTGGAAGGTGTTGAGGACCCACCCGGCGGAAGGAGTTGCCCTGATTCAGGGCCCGATCGCCGACTGGCTCGGTGATTGGACGAGAGCGATCGGCGAGCACCACGAGCAGTTCGACGGGTCGGG
>JAENVT010000005.1 GCA_016650435.1 Ilumatobacteraceae bacterium | reverse complement strand
GCCAACGCGATGCTGACGCCGGCGAAGCCGACCACTCCTGCCACGACCAACGAGGCGACGATCACCCGTCGCCGCCGTTCGACCAAGGCGGGAGATCGCGGTCGCCGTCGGTCGCGCAGCATTTCTCCGAGCCGACCCTGGCGGATCGGCACCTCCACATAGCGGTAGCTCGCTTCTGTGATCGGCAGTGTGAGGACAATCGCCAAGATGAACTGCGCAGGCTTCAGCGCCAACCCGGCTTCGCCTCGAATGATCTGATAGATCGGCCAGTGGTAGAGGTACAACCCGTAGCTTCGTGTGCCGATCCAATTCAAGACCGGCATCCCGAGCCCTCGACCCAGAAGGCTGCGTTGATGGGTGACCGCGGCGATCACCATCAGCGTGGCGACTCCGGTCAACAGGAACCCACCACGGAACAACGCCGCATCGAAGCGGATGCCGAACTGGTGTCCCCCTTCCGAGAGCCACAGCGTCCAGGTCAACCAACCGAGCAGGACCAAGCCGAGCAACCCGATCACGTCGAGTGTGTGTGCCTTGTCGCGCAGCGGTCCGCGCAATATCGCCATCGGTCGCCAGACCATGGCGAACGCTGCGCCGAGCAGCAGCCCACCGGCGCGACTGATGGTGCCCAGATAGAGCGACTCGTTGATGCTGACGCACCGGCCGAGCAACGTCCAGTACCCCTGGCGTTGATCGGCGGTGCACGTCGCGGCCACGTCGCCGCTGTGAAAGAGCAGCGCGACTCCGATAGCAACCGCGACGCTTATCCCCGCGAACCACAACGCCATGCGCGGCAAGTCGCGGCCGGACCGCCGAATCAACACCGCCACCATCACCAGCGGCCAGATCAGATAGAACTGTTCCTCGACCGCCAGCGACCACAGGTGACGCAATGGGACAAAGGCCTCGTTCGCGGTGTAACCCTGCCCGACAATGATCTGATACCAGTTGCTGACGTAGAACAACCCGCCGGCAAAGTCGCCCCGTGTGCGACCCATCGGAGTGCGCCGAAACACAGCCATATACACGGCGAGCCCGGCAAGCACCACGAATAGCGGTGGCAGCAGTCGACGAAATCGGCGCTTCCAGAACTGGGCGAGCCTGATGTGGCCGTCGCGGGAGTACTCGCCGATCAGCAGCAGCGTGATGAGGTATCCGCTGATGACGAAGAACACCTCGACCCCCAGGAACCCTCCGGACAACCATTCGTGGTTGGCGTGGTAGATCATCACGGCGACGACCGCAACCGCGCGCAGCCCGTCGAGCCCAGGCAGATACGGCAGGCGATCGATTTGCCGCGGCGATGTGCGCGAGACCGAGGTAGACATCGAGCCATCAGTATCGTTCATGAACTGGCGTGATTCCCACCAACCCCCGGCTTGCATGGAGCCCAAGAGGAGAATCGAACTCCTGACCTACGCATTACGAGTGCGTTGCTCTACCGACTGAGCTACCTGGGCGCGGCGTGCATCGTAGCGGGAGGCCACTGACGATGACATCCCATATCAGGACAGGTGGCCGCACGTGAAGTGCCGGCAAACTACGTCCGTGTGACTTGCTCAACCCTTGAGGAGATCTTGCCGATCAATTCCTTGTGAAGTGGTGGCGGGTCGCTCTTATCTCATGCCTTGGGGCTGTCGTGGCCCTCTGTGGATGGCAACTTCACACCGTCTGGGTACCGGAATATCGCTGGATGATCTGTCCGCCCCTGATTGCCGTCGTCGCCGCGGTCTTCGGCGCGCGCTGGCGAGAGCATGGCGACAAAGTTGCTTGGATGGCGATCGCCGGTTCATGCCTGATGACCGCCGCGGCCTACGCCCTGACAATCTCACATTCGGCGTTCGGGGTGCGCGACCTCTCCGATCTCGCAAGCGTGATGCGCGCCCCGGATCGCACACTCATCGCCTTGGCTCTCATGGCAATGATCGCCGATCGTTCGCCGATACGAGATCGTTACCTGGCGATCGAGGCCAGCATTGTCGCACTGGCCACGGCGTTGGTGATGTGGGTTGCCGTCGTCGAGCCGGCGCTGACGAGATCGCCGCTGGACTCTTCTGGTCGGCTGTTGTCTCTCAGCCTTCCGGTATCAGATCTCGTTCTCGTCGCGCTAGGCGCGCGATTGTCGCTCGGCTTCCGGGCGCGCAGCCGTTCGTTCGTCGCCCTGCAGCTCGCTCTCGTCAGCCGCTTCGCAGCGAACATGATGAATTACTGGGGCGAGATTGGTACCGGGCGTGCCTCGTCGGTCCTCGCCAATTCCATCACGGCACTCTCGTTCGGCTTCCTCGTGTGGGCCGCGCTGGACCGCCGTAATAGTGAGCCTGCTCACGTGGCCCAGCACGCGGTGCGGCTGAGCCCCATTCGGCTGCTGTCTATCGTTCTGTCGGCGGTTGCTCCGCAGGTCGTGTTGATCATGGTGTTGATGGACGACTCGGCCAAGCATTCGACCGTCTTGTTCGCCGCCGGCATTGCAACGATGGTGTCGCTGCTCGCGCTCACCAGGCTGTGGGGCTTGGCGGTAAGCGTTCGAAATCTCACCGAACGCCGAGGCAACGACCGCCTTGCTTCTTTGGTCGAGCGCTCCAGCGATGTCGTCGTTCTCGTCGACGCCGATGGCCGCATCTCGTACTCCAGCCCCGCATTGCAGACTGTGCTCGGCTTCGACGGTGACGAATGGGTGGGCAGCGAGGTCGCAGGCCTCGACATTCGAGCCAATGGTGGACTGCACAGCGATCTGTGGAAGGAGCTCAACGAGCTATCCCCCGACGATTCGCTGACGATCGAGGTATCCGCGTTGCACGCCAACGGCGAACGCCGCACGATGGAGCTGTCAGCAGTGAACCTCACAGCGAACGTTGCGGTCGCAGGGATCGTGCTGACCCTGCGCGATGTCACCGCAAATCGCACACTGGAACGACAGCTCAGCTTTCGCGCCGACCATGACTCGCTGACCGGTCTGGCGAACCGCGCCAACTTCCTGACGCGAGTCAGCGACGAACTGCAGCGGGGCAACCTTCCAACGGTGCTGTTCTTGGATCTCGACGACTTCAAAGCCATTAACGATGGCCTCGGCCACTCGGCCGGCGACGTCCTGCTGCGCTCCGTCGCGGATCGCCTGAAGATTCGGTTCGCGAACGCGTCAAACCTTGTCGCCCGCCTTGGCGGCGACGAGTTCGGGGTGCTGCTTCTCGATTCGTCGACTGCCGAAGCAAGTGTCTCGGCGCAACAGGCAATCCTCGACCTCAAAGATCCCATCCAGGTCAATGACTTCCAATCGGTTTCTGTCAGCGGTTGCATCGGAATCGCCGTCGCCGAGTCGAAGAACAGCGCATCTGATCTCATGCGCCACGCCGACCTGGCGATGTATCGTGCCAAGCAGTTGGGTAAGGGTCAGGTCGAAGGTTTCGACGCCGATCTCGGGCGGCAGACTGAACGTCGGAATGAGTACAAGCGGGATCTCATGGCCGCGCTCGGGCGCGATCAGCTCTACCTCATGTATCAACCGATCGTGCGGTTGACAGATGGTCGGTCTGTCGGAGCGGAGGCTCTGCTGCGATGGGATCACCACATCTACGGCAACATTCAGCCGGACGACTTCATCTCACTGGCCGAACAGACCGGCGTCATCATCCCGATCGGTGCATGGGCGATCGAGCAGGCATGCATGTCGGCGGTTGGTTGGGCGGACGATTCGATGTTCGTCACCGTCAACGTGTCGGGAGTGCAGCTACGCGAGCCGACGTTCGTCGAAGGAGTTCAGCGCAGTCTGCGACTCAGCGGTCTTGCGCCCCAACGACTGGTCCTGGAGATCACCGAGTCGACGCTGATCGACGACAGTGAAATGGCGACCGCGCAACTCACTGAGTTGCGCGCCTGTGGAATCCGTACTGCACTCGACGACTTCGGCACCGGCTACAGCTCGTTGGCCTACGTACAGCGACTGCCACTCGACATCATCAAGATCGACAAGGAGTTCGTGCAGTCGGTCGGCGAGCTCCGTAGCCAGGCACTGGCCAACACGATCGTCACAATGGCTCGGAATCTCGGCTTGGAGACCGTCGCCGAGGGAATCGAGTCGGAGAGTCAGGCGATGGAGCTGGCTAGCTTGGGTTGCGAGTACGCCCAGGGCTATATGTTCTTCAAGCCGCTCTCGGCCGTCGCGATGACCGCGCTGTCGGAGTTCGAGAACCAACCGGGCGATGCCGCTCACGCGGAGCTGCCACCACGGTCGAAATCAGTCGTTGACACCGTCGCCGAACCGGAGTCAAAGCCAAGTTTGGTATCGGCGTTCGCATCCCCGACCATCGAGCTTGCGGCACAACCGCCGAGATCGATGCCGCCACCCACAGGGCAACAGCCTGTAGTCGACGCTCACCCGGTACCAGAGCCGACCGGCCAGCATTCGGTCGTCGCAGCTCGCCTGGGAGATGAGCCGACGACCGAGATGACTCACCTGCTGCGACCATTGCTGTCGAACTGACCGAGCCTCTACAGCGACGGTAGGTCGAGCAGTAACGACTGCAGCAACAGGGTCTCGTTGGGATTGCGCTCCATTGCTTCGAGCGCAGTGTGGATGCGTGTCACCGCGGTGACACTCGCATCGGGCCGCGGCAACTGGCCGCGCACGAGTGCGTCGCGATACGCGCCGGCAAGCACGCCGAGCCCGCTGCGCAATTCGTCGACACGATGTCGACGCAGCTCGCGTTTGTGGTTCTCCTCGACCTGCTTGCGGCCGCTACCTCGTTCACCCGTCGCCGCGACTCGAGCTTCGAGCGCGCCGAGTTCATCGGCTTGACGCGTCGCCAGCGGTGCGGCGGCGGCGTCGATCAGGCCGAGCACCTCGGTGCACAGCTTCACGACTGTCGTGCCAGTTCCGTCGAGGCGCGCCGCCAGTCCGGCGAACGCGTCCCTGCGGCTCATCAGCCCTGGGTCGGTGGCGAGAACACGAGCCCGGGTGAGGTTTCCCTCGGCGGCCTGAGCGGCGATTTCGGCGGTGTCCGGATCGATTCCCGATTCGATGAGTTCGGCGGCGACGGTCTCGGTCGACAACGCGGCAAACAGGATCCGCACACATCTGGAGGCAATGGTCACCAACTCCGGCGTGACCTGGTCGGCGACCACGATGAAGATGGTGCTCGGCGGCGGTTCCTCGAGCGTCTTCAACAGACGGGCGGCGGCAGCGGCGTCGAGCAGGTGGAAGTCGTGCAAGATCATCACCTTGCGGTTGCCCTCGACCGGAGCAAGTGATGCGTTGCGGATGATGTCGGCGACCTGCTCGGCGGAGATGCGCGCCCCCTGTCGCTCGACTTCCCGCACATCGGGATGTTCGCCGGCGAGGGCCAATCTGGCATCGCGCTGTGCAGGGTCGTCGGTGCCGGCCATCAACAACGCGGCGAACGCTCGACTGGCCTCGGCCTTCGTCGATCCGGACGGCCCGACGAACAGGTAGGCGTGAACAGGATCGACAGCGGCGAACGACAGCTTGCTGATTGCCTGGGGCTGACCGACGACCGCCGACCACACCGATGCGCTCACGACGTTGTTCACAATCCCAGCCGTTCGGCGACGCAACGGCGGATGTTGGCACCAACTTCATCCATGCCGGCCGCACCGTCGATCACCGCCCAGTGGTCTGGATCTTCGGCGGCCATCGTTCGGAAGCCCTCGCGCACTCGGGCGTGGAAGTCGTCATCCTCGCGTTCGAAGCGGTCGAGTTGGCGACCACGCATCCGTCGTTCGAGCACCTCGGTTGGCGTATCGATCAGCACGACCAGGTCGGGCCACCGGCCATGCAGCGCCCACTCGTTGATCCGGCGGATCTCGTCGATCGGCAGGCAGCGCCCATAACCCTGGTAGGCCAGCGTCGAATACACACTGCGATCGCTGACGACATGGCGACCGGCGGCGAGCGCCGGGGCCACGACCTCGTCGATGTGTTGCGCCCGGTCGGCTGCAGTCAGCAGCGCTTCTGCTCGATGTGAGAGATGAGTCACCGAGGTGTCGTGCAGGATCGTACGGATCCGCACGCCGATGTCGGTGCCACCGGTTTCACGGGTCAACACGGCGTCGAGATGCACTGCCAAGCGGGCCGCGTGCGTGCTCTTGCCGGTGCCCTCTGCACCCTCGAGGGCGATGTAGCGACCCGTTCTCATACCCGCCGCACCATATCGAGCGGGACGGGCATCTCGTTGGATATGCTAGCACATTTGTGAGATATAGATCCTAAATATTGAGAACTGAGAACTGGCGATGTGGATGATCGTGACGGTCGTTGCGGCGATCTTTCAAACCTGGCGAACGGCGATGCAGCAACGGTTGCGCGCCCTGCTTTCGGTCAGCGGTGCAGGGTTCGTGCGCTACGTGTGGGGCGCTCCGATCGCCTTCAGCGCCGTGGCCGTCGTCGCCATCAGCGGTCACCACCTGCCGATGCCGCCCGCTCGCTTCTGGCCGTTGATCGCCGGAGGCGGTCTTGCCCAAATCGTGGCGACGATCTTCCTCATCAGCGCGTTCGATGCCAGCGGGTTTGCGGTCGGCACTGTGTATTCGAAGACAGAAGTAGTGCAGGTCGCAGTGTTCTCGGCCGTATTGCTCGACGAGACGCTTCGACCATTGGGATGGCTCGCCACCGTGTTGTGCTTGTCGGGTGTGGTACTGCTGGCCGGCGGACGAACGCTTCTTCGGCACCCCGACAGGGCTGCTCTGTTGGGCATACTCGCCGGCACCGGATTCGGGCTCGCCGCTGTTGGCATCCGCGCGGCAACGCAATCGCTCGGCGACGCGCCGGCATTCGTGCGCGCCATCGTCGCGTTGGCCGTGATGAACACCATGCAGACGGTGATCCATGGCGGCTACCTCGCGGTGCGCGAGCGCGAACAGATTCGCCTGGCATTTCATCATTGGCGGTCGAGTTCGGTGGTCGGCGTACTCAGCGTCTGTGGTTCGGCCTGTTTTGCATGGGCCTTCGCGTTGCAGAACGCCGCAAAGGTCCGCACCTTTGGTCAGGTGGAGCTGCTGTTCACGTTCTCCGTCGCCCACTGGTGGCTGCACGAGCGCAACACTCGGCGCGAGTTCGCGGGCGCGGCGTTGGTGCTCGCGGGAGTGCTCGGCGTCATGATCGCCGGTTGACTCAGGTAGTGGTCTCCTTGGCGGCAGCCTTGCGCGGCGCGGCCTTCTTGGTCGCGGCCTTCTTCGTTGCCCGGGCCTTCTTTGCAGGCGCGCCGCCGCGTTCGATGATCGCTTCGCGGCGAACCGCCAGCAGTTCGTAGGCCCTCTCGGCGGGCATCGCCTCGAGCCGATCACCTTTCGACAGCGAGGCGTTGGTCTCGCCGTCGGTCACGTACACGCCGAACTTGCCATCTTTGGCCACGACGGGCTTTCCGCTGGCTGGGTCGTTGCCGAACTCGCGCAGCGGACCTTTCGCCGCCATGTTGGTGGCACCGCCGCGGCGGAACACCTTCGGCTGCGAGAAGATCTCCAGCGCCTGGTCCAAGGTGATGGTCAACAACTGCTCTTCGTTGGTGATGTTGCGGAAATCCTTGCCCTTCTGCACATACGGCCCGTAGCGGCCGTTGTTGGCAGTGATCGTCTCGCCGTCGGCCGGGTCGACGCCGAGCGTGCGCGGCAACTGCAACAGCTCCTCGGCCTCTTCAACCGTCACCCGCTCGAGCACCATCGTCTTGAACAGACTGGCCATCCTGGGCTTGTCCAAGCCGGGCGGCAGATTGTCGGGCGCACCCCACTGCACGTACGGCCCGTAGCGGCCGTTCTTGGCGAACACCGGATAGCCGTCGAGCTCGCCGATCGGCTCGTCGCTCTTCGGCATCGCCAGCAGCGTCAGTGCCATCTCGACGGTGAGCTCGTCGGGCGTGAGGTCGTCGGGCACGCTGGCGGTGTCGTCGCCGCGCTTGACGTATGGCCCGTACTTGCCGGGCTTGACCACGATCAGGTTGCCATCAGGATCGTTGCCGACGGGGAACGTGTTGATCTCGGCGGCATCGATCTCGTCGAGGTTCTCTTCGACGAGTCGCTTGAGACCGGGCAGGTTGACGGCCTCGTCACCGAAGTAGAAGTTTTGCAGCCAGTCCTGCTTTTGCAGCTCGTTGCGAGCGATCGAGTCGAGGTCTTCCTCGATGCGCGCGGTGAACGCGTAGTCGACGAGCCCGTCGAAGTGCTTCTCCAGCAATCCGACGACGGCGAAGGCAGTCCACGTCGGCACCAGTGCCTGGCCCTTCTTCCACACATATCCGCGGTCTTGCACGGTTTGGATGATCGACGCCCACGTCGACGGCCGACCGATGCCGAGCTCCTCGAGCCGTTTGACAAGCGATGCTTCCGTGTATCGAGCGGGCGGCGATGTCGTATGACCGTTAGGGGTCAACGACTGCACACCAACGACGGCACCGACTGTCAGCGGCGGCAGCAGCGCCTCGCGCTCGTCGTCGCCGGCCTCGCTGTCGTCGACCGACTCGACGTATACCTGCCGGTAGCCCGCAAAGCTGATCGTCGTGCCACTGGCCGCGAACACGGCGACCGTCAAGGCATCGTTGTTGGTCGAGTCGACCGCCGTCGCCGCCAGCCGGACCGTGACGGTGACGCCTGTCGCGTCGGCCATCTGCGATGCCAGGGTGCGTTGCCAGATCATCCGGTACATCGACAGCTCCTGGCCGTTCAACTCAGCGGCAAGAGAGTCGGGGCTGCGCAACGGCGTCGACGGACGGATCGCTTCGTGGGCTTCCTGGGCATTCTTGGTTTTCGACGAGAACTGCCTCGGAGACGGCGAAAGGAACTTGTCGCCGTAGCCGCGCTTGACCTCGGCGCGAACAGCCGATAGTGCTTCATCGCTGAGCGTGACGTTGTCGGTTCGCATGTAGGTGATGTAGCCGCGCTCGTACAAACCCTGTGCCACGCGCATCACCTGCGAGGCACTGAGCCGCAACTTGCGACCGCCTTCTTGCTGCAGCGTCGAGGTCATGAACGGCGCTTTCGGGGCGCTGCGGTACGGCCGCTCCTCCACGGAACTGACCGTGAACTCAGAGGTGTTGAGGCTGTCGGCCAATGCTCGGGCGCGCGTCTCGTCGACGACGATGACGCCCTTCTTGGGCTGACCGTCGCGGCCGAAATCCTTACCGGTTGCCACCTTGGCATCGTCGAGGGCGACGAGGGTGGCGGTGAACGCCGGCGACGTCGCGGTGAGCAGTTCGATGTCCCAGTAGCCGGCCTGGACGAATGCGATTCGCTCGCGCTCGCGTTCGACGATCAGGCGAACCGATGGACTCTGCACGCGCCCAGCGGACAGGCCGCGATTGACGCGACGCCACAACACCGGCGAAACCTCGTACCCGTACAGCCGATCGAGCAATCGGCGAGTCTCGGCCGCGTCGACCAACCCGTAGTCGATGCCGCGAGGGTTGTTGACGGCGTGGTCGATGGCGGTCTTGGTGATCTCGTGAAACACCATGCGCTTGACTGGGATCTTCGGCTTCAGGTACTCGAGCAGATGCCAGCTGATGGCCTCGCCCTCGCGGTCTTCGTCGGTGGCGAGGTACAGCTCGCTCGCGTCTTTCATCAGCGCACGCAGCTCTTTCACCACCTGGGCGCCGCGAACCGTCAGCTCGTATGTCGGCTTGAACCCGTTGTCGACATCGATCGACAATCCCTTGCTGGGCAGGTCGGCAACATGCCCAACCGAGGCGCGCACATCGAACGCGTTGCCCAAGAACTTGGAGATGGTCTTGGCCTTTGCGGGCGATTCGACGATGACAAGTGGTTTGGCCATGTGTCGGTATCGCTACGTGATAGCGGGGGTCCTTGTCAAGGCGTCCCCGATCTCGACGTCGAATTCGCCACGGCCAAGTGACGCATGAAGTGATGCATTCAGACCAGTACGGACTCCGGTTCCGGGTCTTGCACGTGGTCGCTGTGGTGACCCTCGACGTTGAGTTTCGGAAGGAACTTCTCGAGCGACTTCGGGAACCACCAGTTGCGCGCTCCCAACAACTCCATGGTCGCCGGCACAAGGACCATTCGAACCAGGGTGGCGTCGACGAACACTGCCGACGCCAGACCCAAGCCGAACAGCTTGAGGTTGCGGTCGTCGCCCAGCACGAAGGCCGAGAACACGCAGACCATGATCAGGGCTGCCGCGGTGATGACCCTGGCGGTCGCGGCGAGCCCGTCGGCGACCGCGGTGGCGTTGTCACCCGTGCGAACGAACTCTTCCTTCATTCGCGACAGCAGGAACACCTCGTAGTCCATCGACAGGCCGAACACGATCGCAAACAGCATCATCGGGACCCACGGCTCGATCGGGCCGGTCTGCTCGACACCGATGGCGCTCTTCAGCCAGCCCCATTGGAAGATGGCAACGATCACGCCGTACGACGCCCCGATCGACAGCAGGTTCATGACCACTGCCTTGAGGGGCACGAGCAGGCTGCGGAACACACACATCAACAGCAAGAAGCTGAGGATCAAGACCGCGCCGATCAGGATCGGCAATCGACCGGCGATGTATGTCGAGAAGTCGATGCCGCCGGCGGTGAACCCACCGACGAGGACCGAGGCCCCGACGGCCTTCAGCTCGCTGCCGCGCAACCTTTTGACAAGATCACGCGTTGCTTGGTCCTGAGCAGAGGTCTTTGGGAACGCAACCCACGACCATGTTGCCGGCGTAACGGGGGTTCCATCGGCGCTTGCTAGCTGACGCCCGGGCGTGGCGAAGGCGATGCCTGGGTCGGACTTCAGCACAGTGTCGACCTTGGCGGCGATCTCCGGCGTCATCTTCGGGTCGTCGCTGACGATTGCCAGCGGACCGCTGAACCCTGGGCCGAAACCTTCGGCGACGAGGTCGTAAGCGCGCCTAGTTGTCTGGTCTTTCTTCAATACCCCCGAGTCGGTGAAACCGAGGTGGATCGACAGCAGTGGTGACGCAAGAACAAGCAGTGCGATGGCCCCAGCGCAAAATGCAGGCCAGGGTCGGTGTTGGATGACGCGGCTCCACCGATACCAGAACCGCTGGTCGCGTGGCTTCGGAGCGCGGTGCCTCATCGGTTGCCGCAAGGCGTGACCGAACGGCAGGTAGCCGGCGACCATGATGAGGATGGCGAGCAATGCGGCAACCCCGAGAGCGGGGCCGAGCTTCTTGGCGACTACACCGACGAGTGCAATCCCTACAAACACACCAACGGCAATGCCGGCCGCCCGCGAGGTGTTGTCGATCTTGTTACCGACGAAGCCGAGCAGCGCAGGCAGCAACGTGAGCGCGGCGATCATCATCACCAGCACGGCGGCCGCGCCGGAGATGGCCAGACCGTTGACGAACGCCAGTCCCATGGCCATCAGGCCGAGCAGCGAGATGATGACGGTTATCCCGGCGAACAACACGGCTCGGCCACTGGAGTCGATCGACTCCATCACTGCTTGCTCGGGATCGAGCCCATTGTGCAGGCCCTCGCGATAGCGCGAGACGATGAACAACGCGTAGTCGATGCCCACACCGAGGCCGATCATCGCCGCCATCTGCGGCGCGAAGTCGGGCATCGAGAATCCGTGGCTGGCGATGCCGATCAAACCGATGCTGACGCCGAGGCCAAAGATCGCCGTGCCGACGGGAAGCCCCATCGCCAGGACGGAACCGAAGGCGATCAACAGGATGATCACCGCTGCCAGGATGCCCAGTACTTCGCTCTCTGGGAACTTGATGGCGTTGAAGATCTGGCCGCCGTATTCGATGGTCAACCCGGAGACCTGGGCCTGTGCACCACGCGCTTTGATCTTGTCGGCGATCGACATGAACTCTGTTTGCGTCCGCTTGCCAACGGTGAGCTCGCCGAAGGCGATGGGCTTGTCGGCACTGATCTGCGCCGCACCCTCCGGGCTGTAGGGGCTCGTCACCTTGATGCCGGGGAACGTGGCGACATCGTCGAAGAACGAGGTCATTGCCGCCTTGACGGCGGGGTCTTGCACGCCCTGAGGCGCGGTGAAGACGATCTGCGCGGGTATGCCATCGGCTGTCTTGTCACCAGCCCTGGCGAACGCGTCTTGCACCTGCTTCGACTCGCTGTTGGGCTGGGTGAAGTCGGTGTGGTAGTCGGTCTTCAGCGCTCCGCTGATCGCCGACAGGCCGACCAGCAGCGGCAGCCAGATGGCGAACACCATGAGCCACCGCTTACGAAAGCTAAAACGAGCAAGGCGAGCAAGCACTTTTTGGACCCCTCCAATATCGATCGACGCCCGAGGGTCGTCGGCGGTTGCCTCGTGCGCGACGCTACCCTCAGCACCATCGACGAACGATGTGACATTCGACTCGGCTGGAGCGAGGAGTTGGACGCGTCGTGGCGAGAGACCGGGCTGTCGGAGCTTCCGGGCCGGGTGACGCGCCTCGATCGGGGGTGGAGCACGATCTTGCGCAACCTCGATGCCGAGCCGCTGCGGATGCGCAACATCGGCGCCGACGTCGCCGTCGGCGACTGGATCGTGCCGTCTGTCGAACTCGATCGGGTCGAGGTCGTCCTCCCCAGGCGCAGTGCCTTCGTGCGGCGAGCGTCGTTCGAGGGCAGCCGTGCCGAGGCCCAGACGATCGCCGCAAACATCGATGTCGTCATGCTCGTGCACGCCCTCACGTCGCCGCCCAATCAGCGCCGGCTCGAGCGCGAGTTGGTGCTGGCGTGGGACAGCGGCGCCCGACCTGTCGTGGTGCTGACCAAACGCGATCTGGTCGAAGACCCCGCCGCGTCGGTCGCATCACTGCACGCTGCGGCGCCCGGAGTCTCGATACTCACCGCGAGCGGCATCACCGGTGAAGGTGTCGAGGCGCTGACCGGTTTCGCCGCGGGCAACGCAACGATCGCTCTGCTCGGTGCGAGTGGCGTGGGAAAGAGCACGTTGATCAACGCCCTCGTTGGCAACCGGGCCCAGGCGACTGCGGCAGTGCGCGAGGGCGATGGTCGCGGCCGCCACACCACGGTGGCCACCGAGTTGGTGCGCCTGCCGGGTGGAGGGTGGTTGATCGACACACCTGGCGTGCGTGCCGTGAGCTTGTGGAGCAGCGGGCACGGCATCGAGCGAGCCTTCGCCGATGTCTTTGATCTGATGGACCACTGCCGGTTCCGCAACTGCAAGCACGAAGACGAGCCCGGCTGTGCGGTGCAAGCCGCAATTGCCGAGGGGACGCTCGACCCGTTGCGGCTGGCCAGCATGAAACGGCTCGTCGCCGAAGAACTCGCGTTGGAAGAGGAGCAGCGGGCCCAACTCAAGGCGCAGGACCGTCGCGGCGTGCGCAAGATTCGCGTGAAGTAGGAAGTATGGCGATGGCCAACCCGGTGATGCAGATTCCGATCGTCGATCTCGAGGGCTGGTGGGAGTCGGGGTCCGATCGCGTTGCGGTTGGGCGAGCGGTCGACGCCGCGGCGCGGGAGTTCGGCTTCTTCCAGATCATTGGGCATCGCCTACCGCAGGCACACATCGATTCGATGGTCGCGGCCAGCTCCGCGTTCTTCGCCTTGCCGACCGCCGTCAAGCAGCAGTGCACTCCATCGGATCCGTCGATCAATCGCGGCTACGCGGCGCGCGGAACCGAGGCGCTGTCGTACAGCATCGGCATCGATGCACCGCCCGACCTGTTCGAAGCATTCAACATCGGTGAGGACTCGCCCGACTACTCGGATCCCTACTATGCCGCGCAACAGCACAGCGTGTTCGCACCCAACATCTGGCCCGACGCGCCAGCCGACTTTCGGTCTGCTCTCGTTGCTTACTTCGAGTCGGCACATCGGCTCGCGCTGACACTGACGGAGGTGTTCGCCGTTGCGTTGGGTCTACCCGACAGTTGGTTCTCGCCCTTCGTCGACCGGTCGACCACGACGATGCGCACGATCCGCTACGAGCGTCGCTCCGACGAGGACGATCCGCTTCCGGGCCAGCAACGCATGGGTGCACACACGGACTACGGCATGGTCACTGTGTTGTATGCCGAGCCGGTCGCCGGTTTGCAGATCGTGGGACCTGATGGTGACTGGATCGACGTGATCCCCGCGGACGACGCGTTGGTGATCAATCTCGGCGATCTGACCGCGCAGTGGACCAACGACCAGTGGCGGTCAACCGTGCACCGGGTAGTGCCGCCGCCGCCGGGCGGTCGCGGTTCGGCAGTGCGTCGCAGCGCGGCGTTCTTCCTCGACGGCAACTGGGACGCCGTGGTCGAGTGCCTGCTGACATGCTGCAGCCCATCGAACCCGCCGCGCTATCCGCCGGTGACCGCTGGCGATCATCTGATCGCCAAGCTGATGGGACCGCGGCTGTTGCGGCCGAGCGACGCCGTCGACACCTCCGGCGACCGGGGCAGGTGAACGACGGCGCGTCTACGTTTGCGATATGGACTTCGCATTCACCGACCGTTGCAACGAGCACCGGACCACATTGTTGGCCTTCATGGACGAGTGCATCTACCCCAACGAGAGCGTCTACCACGAGCAGTTGGCTGCCAGTGGAAATCCCCACCACCATCCGGCTGTGATGGTGGAGTTGAAGGTCGAGGCTCGCAAGCGAGGGCTGTGGAACCTGTTCCTTCCACACGACGATTTGGGCCCCGGATTGAGCAATCTGGAGTACGCGCCGTTGGCCGAGATCATGGGCCGCAGCACCATCGCCAGCGAGGCGTGCAACTGCTCCGCGCCCGACACGGGCAACATGGAGGTGCTGACGATGTTCGGCACTCACGAGCAGAAGGACATGTGGCTGCGGCCCTTGCTCGAAGGTGATATTCGCTCGGCATTCGCGATGACCGAACCCGACGTCGCCTCGAGCGACGCCACCAACATCGCGATGCGGATCGAACTCGATGGCGACGACTACGTGCTGAACGGTCGCAAGTGGTGGATCACGGGCGCCATGCATCCCAACTGCAAGATCTTCATCGTGATGGGCAAGACCGATCCGTCAGCACCGCCGCATCGCCAGCAAAGTCAGATCCTGGTGCCGATGGGCACGCCAGGTATGACGATTGTGCGCGCCCTGCCGGTGTTCGGCTACCTCGATCCCGAAGGCCACGTCGAGTTGCTGTTCGAGAACTGCCGCGTCCCGGCCAGCAATCTGATCGCCAACGACGGCGACGGCTTCGCGATCAGCCAGGCCCGACTCGGGCCGGGTCGCATCCACCACTGCATGCGCTCGATCGGTGCGGCAGAGCGGGCCCTCGAACTGCTGTGCAAGCGAGCCCTGTCACGTACGACCTTCGGCAAGCGAATCGCCGAGCGCAGCAACATCATGGACTGGATCGCCGAGTCGCGCATCGACCTGGAGATGGTGCGCCTGCTGACGCTCAAGACTGCCTGGATGATGGACAACGTCGGTAACAAGGCGGCCGCTGTGGAGATCAGTGCGATCAAGGTTGCCGCGCCCAACGTCGCCCTGCGGATCATCGACAGAGCGATGCAGGTGCATGGTGCCGGCGGCCTCAGCGACGACTGGCCACTGGCTCAGATGTACGCCCACCAGCGAACCCTGCGCCTGGCCGACGGTCCCGACGAGGTGCACAAGATGACGATCGCTCGCCGCGAGTTGCGGCGCCACGATCCCGACTTCCGGATGTAAGACTCGATTCATGGACGCTTCGACCCGCCCCCGATTTCACTTGGCTATGCCTGTCGATGATCTCGACGCGGCACGCGCGTTCTACGGAACGACGCTCGGTTGCGCGCAGGGACGTAGCGCCGAAACATGGGTCGACTGGGATTTTCGCGGTCACCAGATCGTGACGCACCTGGCACCGTCGTCGGCCGAGCGAATCCACAATCCCGTCGACGGTCACGACGTGCCGGTGCCGCACTTCGGGTTGATCCTGACCATCGACGAATTCCACGAACTCGCCGATCGGCTGCGCGCCGCCGACACCCACTTCGTGATCGAACCATATGTTCGCTTTGCGGGTGAGACCGGCGAGCAGTGGACGATGTTCTTCTACGACCCCGCGGGCAACGCGATGGAGTTCAAGGCGTTCGCCGACGAGGGCCAGATCTTCGCCGTCTGAAAGTCGCCGCGGTCAGTTGCTGTAGATGCGCGAGGCGGCCACGAAGACCGCGACGCGTCCTTGCTCGACCATCGTCTTGTCGTAGACGTCCCAGTCGTCGTGCCGACCTCCCGCCGCTGCGAAGATGTCGCGCAGCAACAGCCGGTAGCGCTCGGCATCGATCTGCGGATGCGGATCATCCGGACCGATCAGTTCGGCCTTGCCTTCGATGGTGGCCCATGACCAGTCGGATCGGAACGTGACCGCGATCTGCGGCCGATCCCTGAGGTTGCGCAACTTTGCAGGCCCGTAGGTCACAAACGCCAGCGTCGGGTCGCCAGTCACCGGGTGATCGAGGACGCCGGCGTTGACGAGTGACGACTGAATCGTCGCGTCGGCGCGCAACGTGGCGACGACCGCGAGGAACTGTTCGCGGGCGGCAAGCACCATCACTTCGTCAAGGGTCATGATCGCTCTCCTCTCAATCGGTCGCGCACGTCGACGGCGCGGCTGAACCCGGTGAGATCGAGCCGCTCGCGCAAATGCATGTTGGCGCACACCACCGCGAGATCGGCGCCAGCCTGACGTGCCGAGCCCGCGGCGCCCAGCAACACGCCGAGGCCGCTGTCATCGAGGACGGTGACGCCGTCGAGGTCGATGATCAGGTGCCGGCCGGGATGATGGGCAAGAGCCTTTGATAGTGCATCGTGCAACAGGGGAATGGTCGACAGGTCGACCTCGCCTGACAGGCTGATGACTGCGTCGCCGCCGACCACGATGGTGCTCGTCGACAGGTTCATGTAGCGGGAGGATACGACTCATGGCGGTTCCAGCGCCATGGTCGCTGTGGCCGTGATCGTGATATCAGGTAAGAGTGCACCGATCAGCGGCACGTCGGTGGCAGTGACATGACTGACAGTGACCGTGACGGTGCCGTCCGACGTTCTGGTGACAACATCCAACGGGCGAAGCGTGACGGCTCGGCCGGCCGCACCTTCGGCTGCGGCCGCATATGGTGCGGCGACGGCAGCCGCGCGAGCCGCCTCGCGAGCGGCGAGTTGAACGGCCAGTTGATCGCGAACGATCACCACGAGCTGCACGATGCCGAGCAGGAAGATGAACAGCAACGGCAGGCACAAGGCCAACTCGACTGCAGCCTGGCCACGATCGCGGTGGTCGCCGGGTTCACCCGGTTCAGAGCTTGCTGGTGACCGCATCAATGACCCGGTCGAAAAGATGGCCGATCTTGCCGGCTCCGCCACCGCTGGTGGCCCAGCCGACTACGAGCAGAGCGATGACTGCCGCGCCGAGCATGACGAGGGCGTATTCGGTGGTCGCTTGACCGGAGTCATCTCCGGCGAGACTCCACGCGTGCAGCCGTGCGATCAGTCTGATCATGATGAGCCTCGTTTCTGTGAAGTGGATTCGGTCGCTGTCATATGTGCAGCGACGAGAGGGCTCCGAGGAGCAAGGGAACGATCGCCAGAAGCACGAACGACGGCAGCGTGCACAGCACCAACGGGAGGGCCAGCCGCACGGGCAGCTCGCGGGCGGCGGCATCGGTGTCGCGCCGGCGTTGCTGTCGAGCCTCGAGCGACAGCCGTTCGAGCACGGGCGCCAGCGGCAAGCCGTAGCGATCGGCTGCGGCCAGCGAGTCGACCAGAGGTTGGGCGATCGACCCCAGTTGCACGCACAGCCCGCCGAGGGCGTCGGCGAAACGATCGCCGCGCTGCAGTGCCTGGTCGACCGCTGAGAACGACGGCCGGAGGGCGACCGGAAGGTACGGAGTGATCTCGCCGATGGCTTGTGCCGGCAGGTAGCCGGCGCGGATCGAGAGCACGAGCAGGTCGAGAGCCTCGGGAAAGCCGGCAGAGATGTTGTGCGTCGTCCGGGCTCTACGTTGAATGGCCGACCACCGCCGAAACAACGCCGGGATGATGACGAAGGCCAGGCTGAGTGGAATCGACGCGAGTGCGGCAATTGCAGCAACTGGTACCCACGACCATCTTCGGGTCCGGGTCACTGCTGTCGATGCCCGCGCTCGCGGGGTCGCCCGTGGTCGCAGACGCACTCCGACAAACACGACGAGCAGCACACTGCCGCCGAGCACGATCGACCGCGAGACGATCATGACGGACCGATGATCCGCTTCATCCAACGCCAACCCACGAGATTCAGCGCGAGACCACAGATCGCACACACCCCACCGGCCGCCGTCGAGATGTAGACGTCGCGTGTGCGTTGGCTGACGGCTGCACTCCACGCTGCAAAGCCGACAGGAACAATCGTCAGGACTCGAGCGCTGAGGCGAGCCTGTGATCCATGGGCGCGACGTTCGGCGCGCGCGGCTGCGCGTTCGCGCAACACTGCTGCGGCTTCGTCGAGCGTGGCCGCGATCGGTCCACCGAGGTGCGCTGTGGCCGACAGTGCTTGCACCGTCAGTGCCAGATCGGCGTGGGACGCGTGGACCGTCGCCAAGGCGTCGGCCAATGAATCACCTGCTTCGAGCCGATCGAGCACGACGTGCAATGGCGAGCATCGGTCGATCTCGTCGATGGCGGCGCTGGTCAAGCTCGACCCACTGCGTACCTGACGCGAGATCCCGTCGAGCAACGACGCGTAGTCGGGTGAATGCGACCGCGAGCCCCGACCGTGTGCCGTTGCTCGCGGTGACCGTGATCGAGGCGACGATCGCAGGCGGCTGCCGGCACGTGCCGCGATCATCGCGACCAACATCGCGACCAATACGGTGGCGATCATCGCCGGCCACGCTGCAGCGGGGCGAGCACGACGGCCCCTTCGGCGAGTCGGCAGAGTTGCACATCGGCGGCTGTGGGGTCGGACTCGCACACCTCGATCACTTGCCGGTGGTTGTCGCTGGCCCTGCCGACGTGAATGACGATGTCGATCGAACGTCGGACCTGATCGTGGATCGCGTCGAGCGGCCAACCCGGGACCTCCTGCACAACCAACGAGCAGACCCGCGCCACCGCGTCGATCGCCGAGTTGGCGTGCACCGTTGCCATCGAACCGTCGTGGCCGGTGTTCATCGCCTGTACCAGTTGCACCGCCTCGGCTCCGCGCACTTCGCCCAGAACGAGACGATCGGGGCGCATGCGCAGCGCAGTGCGCAACAGTTGCGGCAGCGTGACCTCGCCCGAGCCCTCGGCGCTCGGCGCACGTGCCTCCAGCCGCACAACGTGAGGATGCGACAGGCGCAGCTCGGCGGTGTCTTCGAGTGTGATGATCCGTTCGGTTGTCGGCACGAGTGCGGCGAGCGCGTTGAGCAGCGTCGTCTTGCCCGACGAGGTTGCCCCGCTGACCAGCAGGTTGCATCGTG
>JAENVT010000004.1 GCA_016650435.1 Ilumatobacteraceae bacterium | reverse complement strand
CGTCGCGAGTCTCTCTTTCTTCGGCAGGTTGGCACGTGAAAATTCTCACAATTTGTTCAAGTGGAGTCGATCGTGACCATTCTTGCGTCCAGCCTGACACTTGCCAATGCCGACTACACGTGGCGAGTCGACGCGATATGCCGAGATACCGACCCGGAGTTGTTCTTCCCGGTCGGCACCACGGGATATGCGCTCCTGCAGATCGCCCGGGCCAAAGAAGTGTGCGGGCAGTGTCCCGTGCAGGGCGAATGCCTCGACTACGCGCTGGAGACGAACCAGGACAGCGGTATCTGGGGCGGCACGTCCGAAGAAGAGCGCCGCGTCCTTCGTCGCCAGTACGTCGCTCGTCAAAAGGCCGCTGGCTGACCGCTGATCCAATCGGCCGAGATCTGGGCGACACGGCTCAAATCGGAACGGTGAGGTCGACGACCGTGCCGGCGCCCTTCGGCTGATCGCCGAGGCCCGCTGCGGCAAAGTCCTCCGGCATACCGGCGCGCATGACGATGCTCCCCGCCAGTTCGGTGGTGACGAGGGTGCGCACGATCGACAACCCGAGCCCCGTGGCCTTGTTCAACTCGAACCACGAGTCGAGGCCGCGGCCATCGTTGATCACGCGGATGTTGAGCTGATCGTCCGTGGGATTCAGTTGCACCACCACATCGCCTCCCGTGCTGCCTTCGGGGAAGCCGTGGTCGACCGCGTTCTGCAGCAGTTCGGTCAGCACAACGGACAGCGGTGTGGCAATGGTCGACGGCAACCGCCCGCCGTCGCCCTGCACGGTGAATCGCACCGGGCGATCAGGCGACTGCAGACCTTCTTCGGCCAGTCGCAGTAGCGGCCGAACGATTTCGAGGAACGCAACGTCGTCGCCGGGCTCGCGCGACAACGTCTCGTGGACCAGAGCGATGGTGCGGATGCGGCGCACCGATTCGGCAACGGCCGCCTTGGCCTCGGGCGACTCGAGCCGGCGACCTTGCAACCGCAACAGCGATGAAATGGTTTGCAGGTTGTTCTTGACCCGGTGGTGAATCTCGCGGATCGTCGCGTCCTTCGACAGCAACAACTTGTCGCGCTTGCGCACCTCGGTGACATCGCGCAGCAACAACACTCCGCCCGTCACCTCGCCACCGGCCAGGATCGGCATGCACCGCGTCAGCAGCGTGACACTTGGTGTCTGCTCAAACTCCTCGATCACCGGCATGCGGTCTTCGTATGCCAATCGAACCGGACTGTCGTTGAAGCCGAGTTCGGCCAGGCGCATACCGACGGCGTTGGCGCTGATGCCGACGCGATGCAACGCAGACACGGCGTTGGGTGAGGCGTAGCGCACCCGCGCCTCGTCGTCGAGCACCATCACGCCGTCGCCCACCCGTGGTGCAGCACTGGAGTCGCCGACGAGACCGTGGAAGGGGAATGATCCCTCGGCGATCATCGCCGCGAATCGTTGGAAAATCCCCAGATAGGTGCGCTCGAGCTCGCCCGGCTGCCGGCCGGTGCGGTTCGACCACTCACGCGACAACACGGCGATCGGCTTGTTGCCGAATCGCACGGGGATGGCCAACATGCGCGCCGGCTCTGGCAACTGGTCGACGGCAATCTCGCCCTCGGAGATCTCACTGGTCTCGAACGCAGACGACAACAGCGGACGCTCGTTGTCGGCAGGCACACCGACGTAGTCCGTCAGATACAACGTCTGGCCTGTAGCCGGTCGCACCTGGGCAACGATCAGCCATTCGGAATCGGTCGATGGAACGTAAAGCAGCAAATCGGCGAAGCACAGGTCGGCGAGCAGGCCCCACTCGCTGACCAACTGTTTGAGATGATTGATCTCGTCGCGAGTCAGCGACGTGTGTTGTCGGCAGAGTTCGCCCAACGTGGCCATGCAATCGTTCTAGCACTCATCGGTCGGGCTCACGCGGCGACGACCCTGCTCGGCGCGCTAGGTCAGCCGCCGAAGCCGATCTTGCGGTCGCCCTCCGGCGTGCCGATCTCGACGTAGGCGATCTTCGCCGAGCACACGCCGATGTCGCGGTTGCGCCGATCGGTCAGCCACAGGACGTCGACGGCACCCGAAAGCGCGGCCTCGATCTTGGTCTTCAAAGCCTCACGGTCGAGGTCGTCGGGCAACTCGAGGGTGAGCTCGCGGGGTGCTTGGGTGACGCCGATGCGTACGTCCACGTCGGTCCTTTCGAAGAGGGTCGCGCCCATCGTAGAGACAGAT
>JAENVT010000003.1 GCA_016650435.1 Ilumatobacteraceae bacterium | reverse complement strand
CGCCAGATCTTGGGTGATTCCTGATGTGTGTGTACAGCGCGCAATCTGTTGTTTATCATCGACTAGTGAAAGGAAGGCTCCCATGACATTCCTCAGAGCCGCCGTGGTCACCACAGTCCTTGGAGGAGCCGCGATCGCTGGTCTTTCCCATCCTCAGAGCGCGCCGGTGAACGCGGATTCGGCCGCTGCTCTGGCCGGTGTGGCCGCGGCGACGAATGTCTCCGACAACCAGTTCGTCACGATCGAGAACCAAGACGAGACGATGACGCTGCAGGTTCCTGCGGCCTGGACCGATGTCAGCCAGGGAGCATGGACGGTCCACGGAGTGCACGTCGGCTACTTCTTGAGCGCATCGACCAACCTTGCCGACTTTCAAGCTGGGCGCTCCGCACCCGGCGTGTTCATGGGCGTCTTCTCCGGGCACGCCAAGCGAAGTACTTCGGCGCTGCTCGATACCGAGAGGATCGACATCAGCAAGCGCTGCAGCTTGACTGGGCGCAAGGCGTACAAAGACCAGTTCTACGTCGGCAACGTCGACAACTACACGCGATGCGGTGGGTCTCGGCAGCGTTCCCTGGTCAGCGTCGTCCAATCCGGGGACGGTTCGACGGTCCTGTTGCGCGTCAACATCGCGTCGGACGTAGACGTCCCCATTGCCAACCAGATCTTTGCCAGCTTCCAAGTGCTCGGGGATGTCGACGAGCACGACCATGGGCATGAGGGCTGAGTTGTGCGGA
This sequence comes from Ilumatobacteraceae bacterium, assembly GCA_016650435.1. The sequence goes on along the minus strand of JAENVT010000003.1, from coordinate 2,233 downwards.
CGAATTCGCGAGGAGGGACAATGACCACGTTCCGACAGATTTTCGTGCGACCTCAGAGGCCCGCTTCGAGAGAGACACTCCTCGGTGTGGCGATCGCGGTGTGCGTCTTGCTCGCTGTTGTGCAAGGTCCGTCGGGCTCCTCGTCGGGCGCAGCGCGCGTGTCGGCTGCCGCAGGCTGGACTTGGTACAAGACCGATCCGCATGTCCATTCGACGTTCAGCGCCGACGCGTTCTCTGATATCGGCATTCACGCTGTGGCCGCAAAAGCACAGGGCTACAACGCGCTCTTCCTAACGGACCACGACGGTGGCAGCAGCTTCCTGATCAACAACGAGACCGCGAATCACAGGGTGTTCGAGGACAAGCTCACGAACTGGACTGCGGCGACCTTCGGCACCCAGAGCTCTAGCACCAACGCCCTGGTCACATCACCAGTCGCCTCGGGCACGTCGTCGCTGCACTTGGCCAGCGCCTCCACCACATACGGCGAAACCAGCGTATGGAGCACACGCGGTCCGAACTTTCGCTCCGGCGACATCATCCTGAAGGTCAAGATCTACCCGAAGCGCATCGACGCCAACTCCGGCGTGTACGTGTCCGCGTCGATCGGTGGCGACCTCAACGTTGTGAAGTTCCCGAAGGGTTACACCACCGCCGACGGTGTGACCAGCCCGGCGAAGACCACCGTGCTGGTGTGGCAGCTCGGCAACGCACGCGTGGCGTCCAGCGACCCGAACACCAGGGTGATCACGAACACCCTCGGTTCATACACGTTGAATCAATGGAACTCGTACACGATCAACGTGACCCAAGCGATGGCGGCCATCCCCGCCGCGGATCGCCCGCTGAGCTATGACGCTTTCACCTATCTGCGTATGGTCGCAGCGGGCAACGGTGGTACCGCTGATGCCTACTTCGATACGTACTCCATCGACGCCTCGGGGCCTATCCCCCCGGCCGATGAGTTCGTGTACCGCACGCCGTTGGTCGGCGCGTACGACACCTCCACGTTCAAGATCTTCTCGTCGTACGAGATGGGGCAGTCCAAGCACTCACAGCGGTTCAACTTCGCGATCACCAGCCCAGCGGAATACGTCCACTACGCAAATGGCATCGACGGCATCCGCCCCACCCAGGACATGGGATACCCGGCACAGCTCAACCACCCCGGTACGGGCACGACGATTCCGGAGGCAATCGCCGGGCGCGGTCTCGGCGCGGACACCATCGAAGTCACGAACCCCGACTGGGAAGCGGCGTGGGACGAGATCCTCAAGCAGGGCACGCAGATCCTCGGCGCATATTCGAGCGATACACACTCCGGCGAATCAGCCAACAGTGAGGCGACATTCATCTATGCCCCCGCATTGACATTCGACGACTTGATCCATTCGTACTACGAGGGCCGCAGCTACAGCGCTGTCAATAGCTTCCCCGGCCGCCTCATCTTCAACCTGGACGGCAGCACCACCGAGCCGTATCCCGCGCGCTATCCCGTGTACGTACCCAGCACTCAGACCACACGCAGTGTGCATTTGGCCGTCACCGACGGGCTTGTCAGCGGAAACAAGGTGCGTTGGATCAGAAATGGAACGGTGGTTGCGACCGATTCGACAACGGGCTCGAGCTATGACGCCACCAAGACGATGGATCTGACCGGCAACCCGACATACGTGCGAGCCGAAGTATTGAACGGTGCCGGCGACGTTGTGGCAGTCACCCAACCCATCTTCTTCCGCGATGTGTCCAGCTTGCCAACCGGCATGGCGGCTTCTGTGGACCAGGTCGTCACGACCAGTGGTCGCGGCTACAACCGCATCTTGACGCAAGGAATCACTGCGGCAGCGTTCGATGGCAACGCCAACCGCCTCGACCTCACCTTCGTCAACCCGCCGAATGCCGATGCACGGGCCCTACTCGCCACACCCTCGGCGCCTTCGAGCATCGCAGTGAATTCCGCACCCGTTGACCCAGTCGGTGGCGAGGCGGAGTTCAACGCCGCCCAAGGCTCCAGCTGGTATTACGACAGCGCGAGCTCGATCGTGCACTTGAAGGTCCGCCAACCGGATTCGACCTCGCCAACATCGACCGCGGCGGTGGCTGTTTCGTTTGGCGGTGGCGGTGGCGGTGGCGGTGGGTCTACGACGGTGACGATCACCACTGATGCCGACGCCAAGGTGCAATCGGCCAACCCGACAACGAACTACGCCACCTCGACGTTGGCCGTCGACGG
>JAENVT010000002.1 GCA_016650435.1 Ilumatobacteraceae bacterium | reverse complement strand
TATGAACCGGAGCAGCGACTGCGTCGGCGTAGCGGGCGATGAAGTCGACGACCTCGGGCATCGTCATGTAGCCATCGGGGTCGGTGCCCGAGTACTCGTACCCGGGCAGCCTGCTCTGCCAGTTCGGCGTCAGGAGTCGCAGCGAGTCCCAGCGTTCTGTTCGCCACGATGTCGAACACGGCCGATCGCTTCTGCGACTGGGCCACGAGCGCCTCGATCTCTTCGGCAGGGGCATCGGCATCGATGTCGAAGCGGACCGAGATGTCGTTGAATCCATTACGAATGTCGGGATCGGCACCGAGGATGCCGAGCACGTTCATATTTCCCTCCACAGTTGCGGTCACGGACTTCAGTTGGATCTGTCGATGTTGGGCGACGGCGGCGACGCCTGCGGTCAAGCAGCTAGCGAGAGCCGTGAGCACATACTCGACGGGCGTCGCGCCGTGATCTTCGGACGCGAAGCATTCCGGGTGGTCGGCATCGAACACGAACCTCGTCTTGTGGTTGTGATCCTGGCCGAGCCCGGAGAAGCCTTCGACCGTCGATCGAGTGTGCGTACCGCGCACCCACGAGCAGGTCGATCGCCAGGTGAACTCGGCCGCCTCCGGTGCGTTGCTCAGTGCCTCGCGGGCTCCGAGCAGGGCCTCGGTGTTGACGCCGTTGTCGACTGGGGTGTTGGTCATGGTCATTGCTGATTTCCTTTCATTGTGGTGGTGCCTGTTGGGTGTATACGAGACAGGATTCAGATCGGTTCGCTCGCGCGCCGTGCCGACACGACGACGAACTCGCCGGGCACGTGGTAGGCGCCGTTGACTGCATAGGGAGAGATCGAGGCCAGGTACTCCTGATACGCCGATCGACGAGCTTCATCGTCGAACCTCGAGTGCGCGAGCGCCACCGGCCCGCCGACGAATGCCGCGCCGAGAGCATCCTCGTCGCCGGCATACCGCAGCTCGACCTGCAGCCGAGTCTCCACGACGTCGACGAAGCCGGCTTCGGTGAACAGCCCGCCGAGGGCTCCGGGCGCACCCAACGCGAAGAACATCGGGCACACGTCGGAGGCGACGCGAGCACTGACGATCGGGAAGAGTTCGGCCCATCCGCAGTTCCGTCGCTCGCCCCAGACCGATGCGACCGCACGGCCGCCTGGTCGCAGAACGCGGTGCAGTTCGCCGACGGCTACCGCCGGCGCTGGCACATACATCAACCCGAGCGAACACAAGGCGACATCGAACGATTCGTCGACGCGAAGATCCTCGGCGTCGTGGCAGGCAACGTCGACGTTCGTCAGGCCCAGCGCGGCAGCGCGGCGCTCTAGATCAGCGACCATCTTCGGAGCGAGATCCGTACCGAGAACGCGACCCGTCGGAGCGACCCGCGCTGCGGAGGGGAGTGTCGCCAAACCTGTTCCGCAGGCGACGTCGATCACGTGCTCGCCCTGTTGAACATTTGCCGTCGCCAACACGAGGTCGATCGCCGGTTGCAGCTGTGTCTGCCAGTACTTCTCGTAGCACTGCGAGGCGCGGTCCCATCCCTGGCGCTGCACCCATCGCTGAAGCTTCGCTTCCATCTCAGGCCGCCACTCGTATCGAGGTTGTGCGCTGCACTGTGTTGACCCTGGAAAAAACGTCGAGCAACGGGCTCAACTCGTCACCCTCATCGATGATCCGCAACACATCGGCATCCGGCGCCGGGCTCTCGATTTCGACGTGGTATCGGATACCGGTGTACCCCGGCGGAGACGCGGTATCGCACAGGAGCATTCCAGCGATCTCGGAGTCCGTCTCGACAAGCACGCGAATCGAAGTCAGCTCGATGCCGTGCTTCGCCGCACGTAGTTGGTACATCATTGCGAGACAGCTGCCCAATGCCGCGCGAACGAGCACCCCTGGCGATGGGGCGGACCCTGTCCCACCGAGCGACTCGGAGAGGTCGGAGACGAGATTCCACGAGCCTTCTTCGGTCGAGCAGCGCAGCCCTTCGCCGAGCGTGGTGACCGATTGATTGGTCGCGTGGCCAAAGTCGGCCCGGCGGCCGAGGACCGATTCGAGTCGGTCGATTGCGATGGCGATGGTGTTCACGTCGTCTCGTTTCCTTTCTGCGATAAGCATTTGGTGTGTTCGTTCGGTCGATCGACCGAATTATGCCAGAACGAAATGAACCCGTCAAGCGGTTTGCGGTGGTCGTCGCGAATTGCTGCTACAGCAATGCGGCGATCATCGCCGCCGCTTTGGCCGCGCCGTCTGTTTCGACGTCGCGAACCGCAGGGGGTCGGTCGATCTCATCTGCGATCAGTTCGGCCACATGGTCTGGGTCGGAATCGGCGTAGTCGAGATATCGACCGGCGTTGTAGCGATCGAGTCGAGCGCGGACATGAAAGTTCTGCTCGAAGTGATTGCGCAGCGGTACGTAGATGAACGGCACCTTGCATGCCGTCAGCTCCATGGTCGTCGTGAGACCACCTTGCACCACGGCGACGTCTGCGCACGCAAGATGGCGGTACAGCCGATCGACATATGGCCGATACTCGACTCCTTCGACCGCTGGCATCGTGGCCGGGTCGATTCTGGGGCCGGTGACAATGACGAATCGAAGACCATCCACTGCTCGCCGTGCCGCCGGAGCGGCGGCAGCAACGCGACGCAGAAGGTGCGCACCGACACCCGACCCGCCGACGGCGACGATGCACAGACGTTCGTCGCTGTGGTATCCGAGCTCGGCGCGCAGTTCGTCGCGGTCGCCGAGTGCGGCGGGATCGAAGCCGGTGACGTACCCGGCGAAGTCGTAGTGAGCCTCGGTCCAGTCGCGGATGTTCGGCAGGTCTGGACCGAATCGGTCCGGCACGATGTCGTCGGGGTTGCCGACGAAGATGGCCTTGTCGCGTATCCGCCCGTACCGCTCGATCTGGGTGATCATCTCCAGGTTGTAGTCAGCCGCCACGAATGCTTCGCGATCGCCGCGTTCCGGCATCGGGAGATATCCCACGAAGTCGGTCATCCATGCGTAGGCAGTTTTCTTGAGGTCAGGATTCTCGTGGAGGTGATAGTCGAGCTCCCACGACTCGTCACCGATCACGACGTCGTAGCCGCCGGCGGCAATGACCTCGTCGCAGATCATGAAGTTGGCGACCAGGATCTCGTCCATGTCGCGCAGGGTCTGGAACACCGCCAGGTCGTGCTCTCCCGACTCGGATTCGATATGGCCCGTTTCGCTGGCCATCAACGCCGATGCAGGATGAATGGTTTCGCCGGCATGGGCGAGCACTCTCGTCACCGGATCTTGCGCGAGCCACTCGATCTCGAGCTCCGGGTGAAGCAGTCGAAGCTCCTGACATATCGCCACGTCACGGCGAGCGTGGCCGAGACCGATTGGCGATGAGATCATCAAAGCTTTCTTTCGCCGCGCGGTGCCGGTCTGTCGTGTTGCGCAGGCGACATTGGACTCGCTGCGGCCGTACGTCTGGTCGGCGAACGCCTTGATCGCGTTGTTGATCCGGACGGGATATCTGCCGGTTGGAAGATGGCCCGCGCCCTCCATGGTGATGAGTTCGGCATGCGGTATCCGCTCCTGCAATCGAAGCGAGCTCTCGTAGCTGACAACTCGGTCGTCGGTGCCATGGATGATCAGCACCGGCATCCGCATCGCCGTTACAGCCTCCTTCATCTCGGCGTAGCTGATCTGCTCGGCGCCCTCGCCCGCGAGGGCGATCAGCTCGCCTTCAGTCTCCATCGCCCACGCAGTCGTGTCGTCCCACAGCTTTGTCGAGTGCGCATCCGAACAACACTCGGCAAAGAAGAACTCCACGAAGTCCTTCCAGTTCTCGCGCCAGTAATGGACGTTGTACTTCTCCCATCCGTCTGGGTTCTCGACCCGGTCGAACATCCCGGCGTAGATGGCCTCGCGGCCCGGATGGGCGACAGTCCACCGGTGTGTAGGAGCGATTGCTATGACGCCGTCGATGCGATCGGGGTGGAACGCCCCGAGCATCGTGGCGATGCCACCGCCGCGTGAAAGGCCAACGGCGATCGCTGTAGCCGTCTCGGTAGCGTCGAGCACCGCAACCGCATCGTCGACCTGAGATCGATCGCCATAACGATCGCGGTCGAAGATTCGGTCTGACTTGCCGTTGCCGACCGGATCGTACGTGACCACCCGGTAGTGACGCGAGAGGTACGGGATCATCAACTTCCAGTGACGCGAATGAACCACCTGCCAAGTCTGAGTGAGCAACAACGTCGGCGCTCCGGCGCACTCGTAGACCTCGAAGGCGATCTTTGCACCGTCGCGTTCGACGATGCCCTCCCAGTCGGGGTAGGCAGCCCTCATTGCGAGCTCTCCATTGCGCTCAGTGCCTCACCTACCCGGCGCAATGCGCCACGCAGCGGTAGCTGATCGTTCTCGAGACCGAGCAGGATCATCGATTCGGCCCCGAGAAATGCGCTCACTACGAGGGCCACTATTTCGTTCGTCTGAAACGTTCCGAAGTCGGTGCCTGCCTTCAGTCCTTGCTCGGCGGCTTCGGTAAGGACCCGGGTCCATCCGCCGATCAGTTCACGCACCCCATCGCGGACCTCCGGCGAGCTCCAGCCCGCCGCCATCATCTCCTGCAGCACACGCACGTAGCCGGAGTCGAGGTCATCATCCAAGTAGTCGCAGGCCAGATTCCATCGCTCGGCAAGCGGCACGTCGAGCTTGAACATGTCGGCTTGGCGTCTGACCAATGCGTCGTTTTCCTCACGAAGCATCGCCAGGATGAGCTGTTCCTTGGATCTGAAGTGGTAATGGATCTGCGACAGGGGAACCCCCGCCTTCTCGGCAACACTTCGGGTCGACAGAGCAGCGAATCCTGACTCGAGCAACGCGTCGCGAGCGGCGGTGAGAATTCGTTGGGCCGTCGACAGAGTCGGCTCTTTGGTTGAAACGCTGACAGCCACGGGTGATCTCTCCATTCGGTCGATCGACCGAATGATGCCAGTTCGACGGATTGTCGTCAAGCCACGAAATTCTGAGCCAAGGCCGGATATAGGGACAGAGCAGGATGGACACACCGTCCAACCGATCAAGTCCCAAGATAGGGGGCCGATGGTAGTCGAGAGGAACTGGAGACATTTTGCGCTACGAGAAGGTTGTCGGCACGTCGAAGTTGCCGGCGACGGTCCGGTGCGCTCAGATTTTGCTCGTCTCGGCCCTGGTGGCGTACGTGTCGTCGTTGCTCGTTCGTGGCGAAGGGTACGAGGTTTTGTTCGAGGGCTTCCTTGCCAATTTTGCCCTCGCCTTGTGCCCTGTGCTGTGCCTTCTGCGCGTCGCGCTGGTCCGCGTCAACCGGTTGGCGTTCGCCTTGTTGGGCTGCGGCGGGCTGATGTTCACGGCCGGAAACATCGTCTACGTCGCTCACGTCCAGTACCTCGATCCGGTTCCGTTCCCGAACCTGGCCGACGCCGGCTATCTCGGGGCGTATCCATTCTTCATCGCGGCTGTGCTGCTGTTGGCCCGAGCGGACCTTGGAAAAAGGCAGATCGGCGTCTGGCTGGATGGGCTCGTCGGCGTGCTCGGGTTCGCGGCCCTTGGCGCGGCTCTCGTTCTGCACACCACCCTGAGGCACCTCACTGGAAACTGGTTCTCGCTGAGCGTCGCGGCGTCGTACCCGCTGTCGGATCTGATGTTGCTCTCGGTCATCGTCGGCGTGCTGACCCTGCGCGGTCAATGGCGCGGTCGCCAATGGGCAGCCCTCGCATCCGGCCTCTGCGTGTTTGCCGTCGGCGACATCGTGTATCTCCTCAGGTTGAGCACGGATTCGTATGTTCAAGGCACGTTCCTCGACGCCTTCTGGTTGGTCGGCCTGGCGATGGTTTCCATATCGGCATGGCAGCCGTCGATGGCCGATGCCAGGTCGCGTTTGCACAGTTCAGGCTCGCTGGTCGTCACCATCGTCTTCAGCCTCGTTGCG
>JAENVT010000001.1 GCA_016650435.1 Ilumatobacteraceae bacterium | reverse complement strand
GGTCTCGTGCACATCTCCGAGATGAGCACGCATCACGTCGAGGCTCCCGAGCAGGTCGTGACTCCCGGCGAAGAGTTGTGGGTCAAGATCATCGACCTCGATCTCGCCCGCCGTCGCATCAGCCTGTCGATCAAGCAGGCTGCCGAAGGTGGCGAACTGGCCGAGGAGTATCGCCAGCACTTCGAGATCGACGAGCACGGCAACTGGACCGCTGGTGGCGACGATGCCGAGCGCGAGGCCGCGTGGGCCGAGTACTACGAGAACAACCCCGACGCCACGCGCGGCGAAGCCGAGGCTGCTGTCGAAGCCGCCTCCGCCGCAACGGCAGCAGCAGCGGCCGCTGCCGAAGCGCCCGCCGCCGCTGAGGCTCCTGCCGCGCCAGCCGAGGCTCCCGCCGAAGTTGAAGCCGCCGCCGAAGTCGAGTCTGCTCCCGCAGCCGACGAAGTGCCGGCAGAACCCGCCGACGCCTGACCTTCTCGCTCGCGCCGAGAAGTGCGTACTTTCGATCCACACGTGTCGCGTTGAACCTACGCACTTCCCTGATCTTGCCCATATCTGAACACTTCAAGCGTTTACTTGCCTACTCTTAGCGTTGTAAGGTCAGACACGTGCAACTCTTTTGGACCTACACGCCGTCCCCGGTAGACCAAAGCGCCGCCGAAATGTGGATCAACACCAACGACACCAGCGTCGTCGACATGATCGCCATCGGTGAGCACTCTCTGGCCACCTCCGCTAGTCGATTCGAAGGAACGCGGCCGCCCGCGGTGACCATCAAACGACACGAGGATCTCACCGCGGACCTGGCGTCCGCGGTGATCGGTCTGCGTCTGCGCATGCCACCGGCCATCTGACCCGCAGTCTTCGTCGAGTCGCAGATCAGTCGATATCGAGGTCAGGACCGGCGTACATCTCCGGGCGGTTGATCCAGTGGAGTCGTTCGAGGCACCCAGGTAGGTGTGAATCACTCCACAGGACCCACGTCGCTCGGTTTGTGTGAGCCCACAGACGATCCGCGCTTCTGATCGCTCGCGCTAAGACCTTGGCGCCACGCGCGACCGCGGCTGCAAGAATCTCGGAATGCTGAGCATCGGAACAGTTGTCGTTGGCGTCGCGGATTTGCACCGCGCGGTGTCTTTCTGGACGCAAGCTTTGAACTACGTCCCGAAGCGGGAGATACAGCCGGACGACGACTTCATGATCCTCGTTCCGGTCGACGGCGATGGTGCCCATCTGGCACTTGATGTCAGCGAGTCACCCGTCCAGCAGTACCCGCGCATCCATCTGGATCTCTACGCCGGCGATGCTGCCGACCAAGCGGCAGAGGTCGAGCGGCTCGTCTCGCTCGGAGCCACGCGTGTGGATTGGGATCGCTATCCGGAGCACGCCGACTTCGTCGTCATGGCCGATCCCGAGGGCAACCGCTTCTGCGTGATCGACACCGTCAGCTGACAGGACGATTACTCGATGATGGTGTGGGCGATCTGGAAGATGTTGCCGAACGGGTCGCGTACCATCGCCCTGCGGTCTCCGTATGGGGTGTCGAGCGGCTCTTCCATTGTCTCGGCACCGGCGGAAACCGCTCGTCGATACGTCTCATCTGCATCGTCGACGTATATGTAGAGGAAAGCTGGGAACAGTTCCCGCTCAGTCGCCGAGGTGATCATCACGAGCGATTCACCAATCGCGATCTCGGCCGGGCGTCCGGCGGCGACCTCACCCGATGCTTCAAATACGGCACGAAGGAATTCAACCTGAGCGTCCACATCGGTCACCACGATGCGCGGTGTTACCGAGTGATAGCCACGTCTTGGCTGTGCCATGGCGACTACGTCAGCTTGACGATGCCCATCTTGACGGCCATGAGCACAGCTTGGGTGCGGTCTCGAGCGTTCAACTTCTCGTAGATCGAAGCGAGGTGGTTCTTCACTGTCTTGCCACTGATATACAGGCGTTCGGCGATCTCGTTGGTGCCAAATCCATCGGCGACCAATTGCAAGACCTCTTCCTCGCGGACCGAGATGAGAGCGTCCTCGCGACGGGCTTCGTCGAGCATCGCCGCCGCGAGCCGTGGCGACATCGGGCGGTCACCGTTGGCGGCCAATTGGATTGCGAGGATGACTTCGCTGATCGACGAATCCTTGGTGAGGTAACCGACGGCGCCGGCACGAATCGCACGATCGATCACATCGCGATCGATGTGCATCGTCAGCATCACAACGCGTTGCCGGCCATCGGCTTCGACGAGGCGGCGCGCAGCCTCGACGCCATCCATGCCGGGCATCGAAACATCCATCAGCACGACGTCGGGCTTGTGTTCAAGGGCGAGACGAATGGCCTCGGCACCGTCGCTGGCCTCGGCCACGACTTTGATGCCTTCGCTCTCCAGCGCGCGCCGGATTCCTTGGCGCAGCATGGTGTGGTCATCAACCAGGATTACCGAGAGTCCCAACGTTGCCTCCTGTCGTCAGAGCGCAGATGCACTTGAATCTCCGTGCCACCACGCACCGATGGGCGGATCGAAAGTTCAGCCCCGATTCGGGCCGCACGCTCGCGCATACCAATGATGCCATAACTATCGGCTCGACTCGTATGCACGCCGAGCCCCACTCCGTCGTCTCGGACCGAGATCGACGCGCTGGTCGTGGTCTCGTTGACGGTCACCGTGAGGTTCTTGGCCTGCGAATGCCGTTCGACGTTGGTGATTGCCTCGCGCGCTATCTGCCACAGCTCGCGTTCTTGCATCAGTGGAAGTCGGCCGGCGATTCGCACCTCGTGATCGGTGAGGATGCCTGTTCGTTGCTGTACGCGTGTCAAGAAGTCGCGAACGATACTGGCGAGATCGTACGTATCGGTGACTTCGGTGCGTAGATCGAACAATGTGTCGCGCACGTCGGACACGACGGCGGTGATCTGTGTGCGCAGATCCTCGAGGACGGCAATGATCTCGCCGCCATCTGCCGCGATCGAACTGGCCCGGTCGACCTCGTACCCGATCATCGCAAGTGACGAGCCAATGTGATCATGGAGGTCGCGGGCAATACGTGATCGCTCTTCGTCGGCAGCCAGCGTGCGGATGCGGCCGAACATGCGAGCGTTGTCGATGGCGATGCCGAACGGCTCGGTCAACCCGTGGACGATCTCGGCCTGCTGTTGACCGAAGCTGTCGGGTTGGTCGGCCTCGACCGCAATCAGACCGACGAGGGCGCCACGTGCCCGCAATGCGGCATACAACCCGCTGCGCGCCGATGCCGAGACACCTCCGCGAAAGCTGAGATCGTCGATGCGCACGGTGCGCGGCGAATCCATCGCGGCGCGCAAGCCTTCGGGAAGCCGATCGAGCTGGAACGACGAGGGCGGCGTGAAGCCCAACGCGCGGATGGGTTCGACGGCGCGATCGGTCGCGTTGACGAGGAAAACAGATAGCGCGTCGTGACGGACCATCGCCTGCATTCGTTGCACTGTCGAGTCGAGGACATCGTCGAGATCGAGCGACGCGGGCAAGGTCTGGGCGACACGCTGCAGCGAAAAGAGCAATGAGTTGGCTTCGGCCAGCCGGCTGACCCGGTCGAGCGCCAGCTGCTGCTGGCGTGCAGCTTCGAGGCCTGCCCGGTGGGTGAGGCCGCTGGTGAACGCCACGAGACCGAGCAACCCGGTCCAGAGCAGGCCGGCGGTCAGCCCGTCGCGCGCTCCAACCTCGTTGATGTGCTTGGCGGTGACCGCAGCGATCGCCGCCACACCCAATTCAGCGCTGAAGAAGCCACCAGCGGCGAACCCGGCCAGCATGCCGGTGGGGATGAGGCACAGTGCGAACGGTGATGCCCAAGCACCGGTTGCCAGCACGACGATCAGATGCATGGCCTGCTCGCCGATGATGCGGACGCGGACCTTGGCGTCGTCGCGGTAGGGCACAGGCCTGATGCATGTGACGATGGCGTACACGCTGACAACCACCGAGGCGGCAATGAGTTTCCAGTTGTCCCAGCTGTAGTCGGCCCGCGAACGGGTCAGCGCACCAGCTAAGGCAGCGAGCCGGAAGGGCCAAAGAGGAGCCGCTGTCAGGCTGGGGATCGGCGCCGGCGCGGTCGGCCGCGCCGACGCTCGTCGCTCGACACCACCGGGCGGCGCGGCATGCAGCCTGCGGCGCTCGACCAGGGGCCAGCTGAGTGACATCTGATCGCGTGGGGGAGGGTCGTTGCCGCGAACACGCTGGTCAGCTTCATCTCCCATCGCACGTGATGATACCGAGAGCGCGCCGCTTGAGCTGTGACCGGTACATTGCGCCGATGATCCTGGTGGGACTCACTGGAGGAATTGGTTCCGGGAAGTCGACGGTCAGCTCGATGTTGGCAGCGCGGGGCGCCGAAATCGTCGACGCCGACGTGATCACGAAGGACGTGCAACAGCGGGGATCTCCAATCGTCGAGGCGATCGCCAAACGGTTCGGCGATGAGGTGCTCGACGCCCAACGCGGTCTGCGACGCGCCAAGTTGGCCGAGATGGTCTTCGCCGACGCTGATGCTCTGGCGGATCTCAACGCGATCGTCCATCCGGCCGTCGGCGCCGAGATCAATCGGCGCGTGGATGAGATGGCGTCGACGGACAGGGTGGTCGTGCTCGACATCCCGCTGCTCACCGAGAACCCTCGCGGTAAATTGCAGGGCAAGATCGTGGTCGACGTTCCGATCGAGGTACAGGTCGACCGGTTGGTGCGCTTCCGGGGATTTACCGAAGCCGATGCCCGCGCCCGCATTGCCAGACAATCCAGTCGCGAGGATCGACTACGCGACGCGGACTTCGTCATCGAGAATTCCGGCACGGTCGACGAACTCGAGCCACAGATCGACGAGCTCTGGAAGTGGCTGACATTGCTGCGGCAACTCCCCGAAGACTTCACGTTCGGCAAATGATCACGCTGGCCGATCCCATCGCTCACGCCCGCAGGTGCTTCGGCGACCGGATAGCGGTGATCGACGGCGAGCGTGTCATCAACTACGCCGAGCTCGCCGAACGCTGCGGCCGCCTCGCTGCCGCTCTTGCGACGCTCGGAGTACGACCAGGCGACCGGGTCGCCATGCTGTCGGCCAATGGCCACCGCTATCTCGAGGCGTTCTGCGGTCTACCTGCATCTGGCATCGTCTTAGTGCCGCTCAACACCCGGCTGTCGCCGAACGAACTCGCTCACATCTTGCAGCACAGCGGGGTGCGCGTCTTGATCAGCGATCGCGATCCCGGTGATCTCGGCGGTCTCGTCGAGTGCGTGATCCTGATACCCGACGAATACGAGCGTCTTGTTGGCGACGCCTCGCCCGAGCCGCCCCACCCCGAAGATATTGGTCTCTCGCCGGATGATGTCGCCGCGCTGTTCTACACGGGCGGCACGACGGGGTCGCCCAAAGGCGTGATGCTGACGCACCGGAATCTTGTCGCCAACGCGTTCAACAAGATCGTTGCCTGCTCGCTCAGTGCCGACGATGTCTTCCTCGCGGCTCCGGCAATGTTTCATGTTGCCGGCATCGCTCCACTGACGGGCCTGGCGTGGTTGGGTGCAGAAACGATCACGACCCCGATGTTCGATGCGGCTGTGTGCCTCGACCTGATTGCCCAGCATCGCGTCACGTTCTTCCTACCGGTGCCCACGATGCTGGCGTCGCTGGTCGCCGAGCAGCGCGCCAGACCGCGCGACGTCACGTCGTTGCGGTTGCTCGGGCACGCCGGCTCGCCGATCTCCGCGGAACTGATTCGCCAAGCACACGAGGTCTTTCCCGATAGTGAGCTCGCCCAGTTCTACGGAGCAACAGAGACGTCCTCGGTCGTCACCCGCCTGCCTCACGAGGAATCGACCCTCGGTACCGACCTCGCCGGCTCGTGCGGGCAGCCCGCGGTCGGCGTCGCCGTCCGAACAGTGAGGCCCGACGGCATCGATTGCGATCCCGGCGAAGTTGGCGAGGTGCTGGCTCGTTCGAACGCAGTCACGATTGGGTACTGGGGCGACGCCGCGGCCACAGCAGATGCCCTTCGAGGTGGTTGGTACCACACGGGCGATCTCGGCTACCTCAACGACCGCAACTATCTCTTCGTTGTCGACCGGGCCAAGGACATGATCGTGTCAGGTGGCGAGAACGTGTATTCGGTAGAGGTGGAGGACGCCTTGTATCGGCATCCGGCAGTCGCCGAAGCAGCGGTGTTCGGCGTACCCGACCCCATGTGGGGCGAGGCGGTGCACGCGATTGTGGTGGCTCACCCGGGCGTGACGGTCAGTGGGGAGGAGTTACGCGACCACTGCCGCCAGACGATCGCCGGTTACAAGGTGCCGAAGGTGATCGAGATCTCTGGCGAACCGTTACCGAAGTCGGGCCCGGGCAAGATCCTGAAGCGCGTTCTGCGTGACCGCCACCTCGCGGGGTAGGTACTCTTCCAGGATGCTCCCTACACAACCATTTGGCCGCACCGGCCACGAGTCGACTCGGGTGATCTTTGGCGCCGCGGCGTTGGGTTCGATGGGTCAGGACCGCGCCGACGAAACCCTGGAATTGATCGAGTCGTATGGCGTCAACCACATCGACACGGCGCGTGGCTACGGCGACTCCGAACTACGTCTAGCGCCCTGGTTGGCAACCAATCGCAACAAGGTGTTCCTGGCAACGAAGACCGGCGAACGCACCGGACCCGCGGCGCGAGCCGAGTTGGAAGATTCATTGACCAGGATGGGTGTCGATCGTGTCGACCTCATCCAGCTGCACAACCTCGTCGAACCCGACGAATGGGAGGTTGCGTTCGCGCCGGGCGGAGCGGTCGAGGCGTTGGCCAAGGCACGAGACGAAGGGCTCTGTACGTTCATCGGTGTCACGGGTCATGGCCTCAGAATCCCGTCGACTCATCTCCGCAGCTTGCATGAGTTCGACTTCGACTCCGTCTTGTTTCCCTACAACTTCGTGTTGCTCGAGCGACCGGACTATCGCGCCGACGTCGAGGCGCTGCTGGGTCTGTGCGCTCAGCGGTCAGTTGCCGCACAAACGATCAAGTCGATTGCTCGTGGCCGCTGGTCGGGAAGTCGGGAGGGGAAGTTCAGCTGGTACGAGCCCCTGACAGATCCTGCGGCGATCGGCAGAGCAGTTCGGTACGTGCTCGGCAACGAGCAACTGTTCCTCAACACCACGAGCGATGCCACGCTGCTGCCGACGATCCTGGCCGCTGTGGCCGCCGGCGATCTCGTTGCGCCTGCGGCCGAAGAGCTGCAGGCCGATATCGACAACTTTGGTATCACCACGTTGTTCGATGGGACCGAGCTCGAGCGGATCTGAGTTCGAAAGCACGGTGTGATGGTCGGGCTAATATAGGGAGCTGACGCAGGCATCAAAAGTCGCCGTCTGGTCGACTTTTGCTGACAGCGTGGCGATTGCCTAGGCCCAGATGTGTGCTGCGGCATCGACAGTCAGTCGTAGCTTCGCCCACTGCACGTCCTGGGTGATGTCGTTGCCGTGCACCGTGCTGCTGAAGCCGCACTGCGGGCTGAGGCACAGTTGGTCCATCGG